>NZ_JBNNJZ010000562.1:0-5146 GCF_050270335.1 Streptomyces sp. NPDC059900 | reverse complement strand
CTGGACCGCCAGGCGGAGCTGGCCCTGTGGCGCGACGCGACCAACTTCCCCGCATGCGAGCCCGTCCGGCTGGGCGTCGCCGTACGCCGGGCCTGGCCCTCGTCCCCCGTCACCATCCACCTCGACACGGACCGCCCCGTCCTGCTCGACCACTACCCGGACCACGAACAGGAGTGGCGCGCCCTGCTCCAGCGCACCTCGCGCACGGACGCCGGACACCTCGGCGTCCCCATCGACCCGCACCGCCTGCCCCTGACCGAGATCCGCAACGCGCTCGGACGGGGCGAGCACGTGCTGCTCCTGCTCTCCCTTGCCGGCATGCAGGGCTTCGACGTTCCGCACTGGGTGCTCTGCCACGGCGCCGTACCCGGCGCCCTCGTCATCGACGACCCGTGGGCCAACGCGGCGACGGGCGACACCTGGGTCGACGCCCACCTGCTGCCCGTCCCCGACCCGTCGCTCGATGCCATGTCCACCCTCTCGGCAGACCCGTTCCGCGGAGCGGTGACCATCGGCCGCCCGCAGTAGGAAGCCGCCGCCAACGCGGTCGTCGCGACCGGGGGAGGGGCGTGCTTGACCTTCGAGTCGGCTGGAAGGTTTACGGTCGGGAGCGTGACGAGCTACCGCATCTCGCAACTGGCCGACCGCAGCGGCGTACCGGCGACCACCCTGCGTTTCTACGAAGGGGCCGGACTCCTGCCCGCCGACCGGACCCCGGCCGGCTACCGGCTGTACGGCGAGGACGCTGTCGAGCGCCTTGCCTTCATCAAGGCGGCCAAGCACCTGGGCCTTGCCCTTGAGGAGATCGGCGAGTTGCTCGGGGTGCGGGAGGCCGGCGCCTGCCGGGACGTGAAGGCCGACCTGCGGCCGCGGATCGCCGCCCGCCTGGCCGAGGCCGATGCCCGTGCCGCCGAACTGGCCGCGTTCACCGCTTCCCTCCACACGGCCCTGGAGCATCTGGACGCGCTGCCGGATCGTGCGGGCCCCTGTGATCCCGGGTGTGGCTTCCTCGCCCCGCCGGCTCCGGCACGCGTCGGCAGGCGGCCGGTGGACGCGGCCTTCGCAGCCGGCCGCCGGGCCGCCGCAACAGAAGCAGAGGGATGGCGTACTGCTGAGGTGGCCTGCTCCCTGACCGGCGAGGGGCTGCGCGAACGGACCGTGCAGTGGCGCGAGGCGGTCGACGGCGCCGTGCGGACCGCGGTGCCCGAGGGGATACGGCTGACCCTGCCGGTCGGGCGGATCGCGCGGGTCGCGGAGCTGGCGGCGGCCGAGCAACAGTGCTGCCCGTTCCTCGACTTCCGCCTCCGTCCCGACGGGCAACGCCTGCACCTGGAGGTCCGCGCGCCGGCCGACGGCGCCGGCCTGCTCACCGACTTGTTCGCCCCGGTCACCTGACCGCGCTTCGCCCTTCCGTCCGTATCCCCATCTCCATCCCCATCCCCCGCCCCTCGATCCGAGAGTTCCTGCCGTGCTCGTCGCCCGTTCCATCGCCCTGTTCGTCGTCGCCGCGCTGTTCGAGATCGGGGGTGCCTGGCTGGTCTGGCAGGGCATCCGCGAGCACAAGGGCTGGATCTGGATCGGTGCCGGCGTCATCGCCCTTGGCCTGTACGGGGTGGTGGCCACCTTCCAGTCCGACGACAACTTCGGCCGGATCCTCGCCGCGTACGGCGGCATCTTCGTCGCCGGGTCGATCGCCTGGGGCATGGTCGCCGACGGCTACCGCCCCGACCGCTTCGACGTCATCGGCGCGCTGGTCTGCCTCGCCGGGATGGCCGTCATCATGTACGCCCCGCGCGGCCACTGAACTGCCGCACCAACTCAGGCCAGAACCCGGGTCTGCTGTGCCGCGAGGTGCGTGGGAGTCGTGAAGAGTCTGCGCATGAATCTTGGGATTCGGTCACCGGAGAGGAAAACTCGGAGGGCTCACTCGGCGCTTTCGAACAGGTCGGGCGCCGACCCATGCGATGGGAGACCGATCAACGATGTTCACTCTGGTACGGAGCAGAGTGCGGACCGCCGCGCTCGCGCTCTCGGCCGTCGCGGCCCTTGCCTTCGGCGCGACCGTCACGGCGGGCGCGTCAGCGGCCCCCCCCCCAGCCCCCACCCCCGCTCTCGCGAAGCAGGGTCCGACCTCGGTGGCGTACGTCGAGGTGAACAACAACAGCATGCTGAACGTCGGCAAGTACACCCTCGCCAACGGCGGCGGCAACGCCTTCGACGTCGCCGTCATCTTCGCGGCGAACATCAACTACGACACGACGAAGAAGCAGGCGTATCTGCACTTCAACGAGAACGTGCAGCGCGTCCTCGACAACGCCGAAACGCAGATACGGCCGCTGCAGCAGAAGGGCATCAAGGTCGTCCTGTCGGTGCTCGGCAACCACCAGGGCGCGGGCTTCGCGAACTTCCCCTCCCAGCAGGCGGCTTCGGCGTTCGCGAAGGAAATGTCGGACACCGTGACCAAGTACGGTCTCGACGGCATCGACTTCGACGACGAGTACGCCGAGTACGGCAACAACGGCACCGGCCAGCCCAACGCCAGCTCCTTCGTGCACCTGGTGACGGCACTGCGCGCGAACATGCCGGGCAAGATCATCAGCCTGTACAACATCGGCCCGGCCGCCTCGCGTCTGTCCTACGGCGGCACCGACATCTCGTCCAAGTTCGACTACGCCTGGAACCCGTACTACGGCACCTGGCAGGTCCCCGGCATCGCACTGCCCAAGTCCAAGCTGTCGCCGGCGGCCGTCGAGATCGGCCGGACCTCGCAGAGCACCGTCTCCAGCTTCGCCCGCCGTACCGTCAGCGAGGGCTACGGCGTCTATCTGACGTACAACCTCGACGGCGCCGACCGCAGCGCCGATGTTTCCGCCTTCACCAGGGAGCTGTACGGCAGTGACGCCGTCTACAAGCCGTAAGGCGACCGTACGCCCCGGCGTGCGGCGTTCCCTCGGGGCGTGCCCCGTCCCGTAGGACCGCGATCGTGCAGGCCGCGCCTTCGACAACGATGTCGGAGGCGCGGTGGGGCACAATCGATGACCGGCTTTGGGACAGGAGGCACCGACATGCGCATCCCCGGACCCGAGCACCAGGAAGACGGCGGGCTGGGCGCCGTAGCGGCTGCGGGCGGCCTGCACCGCTACCAGTTGCGCCTGCATGAGGAGCACGGACCCGTCGTGCGCTTCCAACTGCCCGGCGCGGACACGGCCGTGTCGGTCGCCGACCCGCTGCTGCTGGAGGCCACGGCGCACATCGACAAGCGGCCCGAGGCGCTGTTCGCGTTCCTGGACCCGCTGTGCGAGGCGGGCAATCTGCAGGTGCTGCCCGCCGACGAGCACACCCCCTGGCGCCGCCTGCTGCTCTCGGTCCTGGCCGGACGGCCCTCCCACGAGCGGCACTTCGCCCGCTTCGCCGCGCTGGCCGGGGAGCTCGCCGACCGCTGGTCCGCGCAGCCGGATGGCCAGCCCGTGGAGTTGCAGAAGGAGTTGACCGCGCTGTCGCTCCGAATGATCTGCGGGTTCGCGCTCGGCGGCGCGGAAACCGACACCGACCGGGTCGTCACCGCGTTCGAAGAGGTCCTCACCGAGCACCTCGGGCGGCTGTACCAGGTGCCGCGGGCCGACCCCCGCTCGGCCGAGCGGGCCGACGAGGCCCTTGCCTATCTGCGCGCGACGGTCGACGGCGTGGTGGCGGCGCACCGCCCGGGCGATCGCACCGACCGCAGCGATCTGATCGGGGCGCTCGTCGAGGCCGGCCAGAGCCCGGCGCGCATCCGGGACACCGTGATGGTGACGCTGCTCGCCGCCCACCACACCACCGGCGTCGCCGTCTCGTGGACGCTGCACCTGCTGGGCCGCCACCCCGAGGCAGCCGATCGCGTCACCGCCGAACTGGACCAGGTCCTCGGCGAGCGCGCCACCCCCGACTACGGCGACCTGCGGCGGCTCACGTATCTGGACAGGGTGCTCAAGGAGTCGATGCGCCTGTTCCCGCCCGGCCCCTACGGCGCGCGCGAGACGACCGAGGATCTGGTCCTCGGCCCCTATGCGATCCCGGCCGGGACAACGGTGTTCTATCCCTTCTGGGCGGTGCATCTGAACCCGGAGTACTGGCCCGGGCCGGAGCGGTTCGACCCCGAACGGTTCACGCCCGAGGAGGAGGCCAAGCGGCCGCGCCTGGCCTACATCCCCTTCGGGATCGGGCCGCGCAGCTGCGAGGGCGCCGCCCTGGCCACGGTCGAGGCGCAACTCGTCCTGGCCGTCCTCCTCAAGCGCCTGCGCTTTGCGCCCGCGCCGGGGCACGAAGTCACACCGGTGGAACGGTTCGTGCTGTGGGCGCGGGACGGCATCCGGATGACGGTGCGGCCACGGGACCGCTAGGCGCGCCCGGTCCGGGAAAACCGGGTGCTGTATGCGGCGGCGGTCCGCCAGGATGAGGATCATGACTGGTGACACGCGCACGGAGAGCCGACCGGACAGGGAAGAGACGGGGCGTCCGCTTGCTCTGGTGACGGGGGCGGGACGGTCGGCGGGCATCGCGGCCTCCGTGGTGCTGGAGCTGGCCCGGGCCGGGTGGGACGTGGCCTTCACGTACTGGACTCCGTATGACGCGCGCATGGAGTGGGGCGTGGAGGCGGGCGCGCCCGAGGAGTTGCAGCGGAAGCTGGCAGCGCACGGGGCGAGAACGCTGGCGGTCGAAGCGGATCTGAGCGACCCGGCCGTGCCGGCTCAGCTCTTCGACCGCGTCGAGGGTGAGCTGGGGAAGGTCACCGCACTGGTGCTCTGCCATTGCGAGTCGGTCGACTCCGGATTGCTGGACACCACGGTGGAGAGCTTCGACCTGCACTTCGCGGTCAACGCGCGCGCCACCTGGCTCCTGATCCGCGAGTACGGGCTGCGGTTCGGCGGAGAGCACGGCCGCGGACGCATCGTCAGCCTGACCAGCGACCACACCGCGGGCAATCTCCCCTACGGGGCAAGCAAGGGCGCGATGGACCGGATCACGCTGGCCGCCGCGCAGGAGCTTGCCCACCTGGGGGTGACCTGCAACGCGGTCAATCCAGGGCCGGTCGACACCGGGTGGATGACCGGGGAGCTGAAGACGGAGATGATCCGCCTGACGCCCCTGGGGCGCCTCGGTGTACCGC
>NZ_JBNNJZ010000561.1:0-5149 GCF_050270335.1 Streptomyces sp. NPDC059900 | reverse complement strand
GGTGGCACGGTCCATCAGCCGCTTCGGCTCGATCACCTCACGCTCGATGTCCTGCTGCGTCAGCACCTGGCGGGCGGGGGCGTGCGAGGCGGTGTGCGGGGTGACCACATGGCCGCGCCGGTGCAGGTCGGCTATCTCCGCCCAGTTCATGGCGAGACGCTCACCGCGCGGGTTCTCGGACACGAGCTTGATCCGGTGCGCGAGGGCGTAGTCGTACTGCGCCTCGACCGGGGTGTCCACGAAGGCGGTACAGACGAAGAACCACCCGATCACCCCGGCCTCCTCGCAGGCAGCCGCGGCGACGTCGTAGTTGTCCCGGTAGCCCTCGTAGAAGACGGGCAGCAGCCCGGGACGCGGCTTGTGCCACACGCCGGTGCGCGCGAACTGCTCGAGGTCGGCGACATCGACGGTCTCGAAATCCGCCTTGTAGCCCCGCAGTTCGGCGACCAGCTCGTCCTTCCAACTGGCCGGGGTGTTGTGGTAGTTCACCACGCGCAGGAAGTGACCCGCGCGCAGGTCGGCCTCGGTGTCGTCCGCGCTGATGCCGGGCTCGCACGACAGCGGCCGGTGTGCGTCGGGGGCCTGGCCGGCCGGGATCGGTGCTCGGGGCGAAACGCGGCCGGGCCCGAGTCCTGTGTAGGCGAGGGATTGCAGCGTGCGCACCACCGTCTCTTCTTCCGTGTCCGCGCGGAGCTGGTCGCGGAACTCGGAGAAGCTTTCGGCGAGTTCTAGATCGGCGGGCTGTGCGGGCGTACGGGGTGGATGGCCGGCCTCGGGGTGCGGATCGCCGGAGGGCGGCGCGGAACGCAGGGAGACGAACATCGGCACGCCCCGGCGTCCTGCCACGAGGCGCAGGCTGGCCTCCAGAGCCTCGTGCGGGGTGAGCGCGGAGAGGTGGTGCGACATGACGGATCCTCAATGCCTAGATCAACGGACCCTGTCACTGTGCTGGTTCGCGCGAGCTGCGGCAATAACGCGCAGATGTTGACTGAAATTGCTCACTTGAGGGTGTGGGGAGACGCGCCGGTCTCCGGCAACGCCGGGATCCGTCCGGCCCGGTATCCGCCTGACCGTCTGCGTTACTCGCGGACCTGCTCCTTCACCGCGGGAAGCAACTCACCGCTGTCCGCGTCCCCTGCGCCGAGTCCCGCCAGCAGGCGCAGCCCGTCCGCGGCCGGGCTGCCGGCGGCCGCGGACAGCACGAGCAGCTCCATGCCCGGCTCGTCGGGCAGCGCGAAGTTCTCCTGGTGCAACTCAAGGAGTCCGACCAGCGGATGCCGGTACACCTTGCGACCGTGCGTGCGCGCACGCACGTCCGCGCGGGCCCAGAGACGGCGGAAGCGTTCGCTGCCCATCGCCAGCTCGCCGATGAGCGAGGCCAGGCGCGGGTCTTCGGGATACTTGCCGGCGGCCAGGCGCAGGTGTCCGACGACGTCGAGGGTGCAGCTCTCCCATTCCGCGTACAGGCCGCGCTCGGACTCATCGAGGAAGATGTGCCGGGCGGTGTTCAGGCCCGGCAGCGGCCGGCCGAAGAGGAGTCCGGCGAGGCGGTTGCCGGCGAGCACGTCAAGGCGATGATTCATGATCAGCGCGGGTGCGTCGGTGACCAGGTCGAGGACGCGCAGGACCTCCGGCCTGACCCGCCCGCCCGGCGCCTTCGCGCGCCGGCGGCGCTGGCGGGCGAGCCGGGAGAGATGCTCTCGTTCGGTCTCGTCCAGGCCGAGGACGCGGGCGAGCGCGTCGAGGACCTGTTCGGAGGGCTGGGTCGCGCGGCCCTGTTCCAGGCGCACGTAGTAATCGACGCTGACTCCGGACAGGTGTGCGACCTCTTCGCGGCGCAGCCCTTCGACCCGGCGGCGGCTGTCGGCGGGGATGCCGACGGCCTTCGGGTCGACCCGGGAACGCCGGGTCCGCAGGAAGCTCGCGAGATCGTCCATGGCTCCCAGTATGGCTTCGGCGGGACACGCGAGGGTGGTACTGCCGTTACCAGGAAGACCGGTCCGACGGAAGCGGCGCCCCTGAACACCGGGCGGCGCGGTGCCCAGAATCAACGGCATCCGATCCGAAGGAGTTCTGATGAAGACGCTGATCGTCCACGCCCACCCGGAGCCGAAGTCGCTCAACAGCTCGCTGAAGGACCTCGCGGTATCCACTTTGGAGAACGCGGGGCACGAGGTACGGGTGAGCGATCTGTACGCGATGCACTGGAAGGCGGTCGCGGACGCAGCCGACTACGGCCCGCACGCCTCGAGTCCGCTGGAAGTGGCGCGGGACTCGGGCCGGGCCTTCGACGCCGGGGCGCTCACACCGGATGTCCGCGGCGAGCAGGAGAAGCTGCTGTGGGCCGACACGATCATCTTCCAGTTCCCGCTGTGGTGGTACTCGATGCCGGCGATCCTCAAGGGCTGGGTGGACCGGGTGTTCACCTTCCACTTCGCGTACGGCGTCGGTGAGCACAGCGACACGAAGTACGGCGAGCGCTTCGGCGAAGGGACGCTCGCGGGCCGCAGGGCGCTGCTGTCGGTGACCGCGGGCGGCCCGGAGTCGCACTATGCCGCCCGCGGGATCAACGGCCCCATCGACGATCTGCTGTTCCCGATCCAGCACGGCATCCTTTATTACCCCGGCATCGAGGTGCTGCCGCCGTTCGTGCTGTACGGCAGCGACCGGATGACTCACGAGGAGTACCCGGACGCTGCCAAGGCCTGGGTGCAGCGGCTGCTCACCCTGGAGACGACCGAGCCGATCGCCTTCCGGCAGCAGAACTTCGGTGACTACGAGATTCCCTCGCTGCACCTGAAGGAGGGACTGGAGCCTGCGGGCCGCACAGGTTTCGGGCTGCACACGCGGGGCTGACCGCAGGGTTGGTTGCAAGCCTCCCTCAGCTGCGGCGGTGCAGTTCGATGGCCAGTGGTGTGGCGGTGAACATCGAGGAGTACGTGCCCACCACGAGGCCGATGAGCAGGGCCAGCGCGAAGTCGGTGAGGGAATCCCCGCCGAGTACGGCCAGCGCGGTGAGGATGAAGGCGGCGCCCATGCCGGTGTTGACGGTGCGGGGCAGGGTCTGCAGGAGCGCCTGGTCGGCGACGCGGGCGAAGGGCTTCTTGCGGTCGCCGCGGGCCAGTTCCCTGATCCGGTCGAAGACGACGACGGAGTCGTTGACGGAGTAGCCGATGACGGTGAGCAGCGCGGCCAGGAAGACGCCGTCGACGGGCTTGCCGAGCCAGGCGAAGATGCCGACGAGGATCACGACGTCGTGGGCGAGGGCGGCGACCGCGGAGGTTCCGAGGAGCCAGCGGAAGCGTGCCGCGAGATAGACGAGCTGGGCGCCGAGGGCGACGCCGAGGGCGATGAGGGCGCCTTGGCGCAGTTCCTTGCCGAGGCTGGGTCCGATGGCTTCGTCGCGGATCTTGTCGGTTTGGTGGGCCAGGTCGCTGATGGTGTCGGTGATGGTCGCCGCCTGCGCGTTGCTCAACTGGTGGGTGCGGACGGTGAGCTGGTTCTCGCCGGAGGTCTGGACGACGGCCCGGGGGAATCCGGCGTCGGTGAGCGCGGCGCGGGCCCGGTCGGCGTCGACGGGCGTGTCGGTGGTGTATTCGATGAGGCGGCCACCGGTGAATTCGACACCGAAGTCGAGGCCGCGCACGGCGATACCGGAGGCAGCCGCGACAAGGGCGACCGCCGAGGCGGCCAGCCACCGGCGCGGGTGTCGCATCAGGCTCGGATTGCGGCGGCTGAGACGGTCGCGGACGGTTCCGGTGTGGGCGATGCCCGTGAGGCGGGGGCGGCGGCGCAGAGCGGGGCGGGAGACGGCGTAGTCGGCGAGGGCGCGGGTGATGACCAGGGCGCTGACCATGGAGGCGAGGACGCCGATGCCCAGCGTGACGCCGAACCCGCGCACGGGGCCGGAGGCGAGGAGGAACAGCAGGCCGGCGGCGATGAGGGTGGTGATGTTGGAGTCGGCGATCGCGCTGAAGGCTCTGCGGAATCCGGCGGTCACGGATGAGCGCGGGGTGGGGCGATGACGCGTGGCGTACTCCTCGCGGGCGCGTTCGAAGACGAGCACGTTGGCGTCGACGGCCATGCCGATGGCCAGGACGAACCCGGCGAGTCCCGGCAGGGTGAGGGTGGCGCCGATGGCTGCGAGGGCGGCGTAGGAGATGAGGCCGTAGCAAGCCAGGGCCACGGCGGCGAGCGCGCCCATGATCCGGTAGACGGCGATGATGAACAGCGAGGTCAGCGCGGTGCCGATGGCGGCGGCCCAGGCGCTGGCCGTGATGGCCTCCGCCCCCAGGGTGGGGCCGACGGTGCGCTGCTCGACGGTTTCGACCGGCACCGGGAGAGCACCGCCGTTGACGAGCAGAGCCAGTTCCTTGGCTTCGCTGTCGTCGAAGCTTCCGGTGATCTGGGTGGAGCCGCCGCTGATGCCGGAGCGGCAGGCGACCGACGGATCGACCTGCGGCGAAGAGATGATCTTGTCGTCGAGGACGATGGCGACTCTGCGGGCCGGATCCCCGGCCGCATGACAGGCGGCCTCGCCGGTCAGCCGGGCCCAGCCGTCCTTGCCCGAGCCCTTGAAGTCGACGGTGACGTGCCAGCCGCCACCACCCTGCTGATCGAGACGGGCGGCTGCCTTCTCGACGTCCTTGCCGGTCAGCGACGCGGCCTGAAGGCGCAGAGGCTGCCCGGACGCATCGCTCAGCACCTGTTCGCGGGGCCGTTCGGGCAGCGGTTCGGACTTGTCGTCGCCGTTGGCTGCCGCGCCGAGCACCTGGTGGAAGGTGAGCTGGGCGGTGCGGCCGAGCACATCGGCCGCCTCTCGCGGATCCTGCAGACCGGGCAGTTCGACGACGATCCGGTCGTTGCCGGAGCGGGCGATGGTGGGTTCGGCGACACCGAGCGCGTCGATACGGCCGCGCAGCACCTCCATGGTGCGGTCCGTCGCCTCATCATCGGCATCGCCGTCGCCAATGGGACGGGTTTCAAGGACGATCTGGGTGCCGCCGCGCAGATCGAGCCCGAGATGGACAGGGACGGTAAGCGCGACATACAGGGACAGAGCAACAGCGGCGAGGGCGATCAGCCCTCTGATGCGCGTGGATCGGTGCACAGCAGGCCTCCGGCAGGCACACCGCGGCCAGGACAGTGA
>NZ_JBNNJZ010000560.1:0-5152 GCF_050270335.1 Streptomyces sp. NPDC059900 | reverse complement strand
TGGTTCCTTCGGGGCACGGGTGTTACGGCGGTCGCCGTGCGGAGAACGAGTGGAGTGTTCGCCTCCACCTGAAGGAGCACAACCATGCGTGTTCGTACTGCCTTTGCCGCCGCTGCGCTGGCCGCCACCGCGATTCTCGGCGGAGCCGGGGCCGCCGCCGCCGACGCCGGCGCGGAAGGCTCCGCCACCAACTCGCCCGGCATCCTCTCCGGCAACACCGTTCAGGTCCCCGTCCACGTCCCGATCAACGTGTGCGGTGTCAGCGCGAACGTCCTCGCGCTGCTCAACCCGGCGCAGGGCAACCACTGCGCCAGCAAGTAACCGGGCGCATCACGAAGCCGGGCACGCCGCCTTTCCCTTCTTGGCGGCGTGCCCGGCTTCTCGTGCGTTCTGCACGCCCGGAGCAAACCTGCCCGGCGACCGCTCCGAACCCCTGGCGACCGAAACCCCTCGGCAACAGGGAGTCAGCCATGAAGCGGAAGTCGACCACCACCATCACACCGCGTCGCAGGCGCGTCCGGAGGCTCGCCGTCACCGTCGCCGCCACCGGCCTTCTCGTGGGCGGCGGGATGGCCCTCTCGACGGGTTCGGCCAGCGCCGCCACCTTCTGCGGAAACACGCCGGCCGGAGGCTACGCGTGCATCATCGGCCAGCCGGACGGGTCGTTCAACTACTACAACAGCAGCGGGGAGATCATCTACAACTGGTGATGGCGCACCCCCGCCTCGGCCTGGCCCCGCTCCCGCCTCAGCAGCGGGAGCGGGGCCGGTCGCGGTCAGCGCTGGAGCGGCACCTTCCAGCACTTGGAGGCGGCCGGCTTGCCCGAGAGCCGGTCGGCCATCCAGGAGACGGCGTCGCCCTGGTCGGTGATGAGGGGCACGAGGTGGTTGGTGAGGATCTTGTCGCCGAGGTTCGGCAGCGCCAGCGCTTCGTAGGTCACGTCGGCTCCCTTAGCGCACCAGTCCACGGCCAACTGCCGTGCCTGCGCGTGCGGAACGATGTCGTCGTGGACGCCGGTCGCCAGACGTACCGGGCCGCTGGGCTTGAGCCTGCCGATGCGCTGCTTGTCCAGGGCCGCCTGCGCCCTGGGGTCGGCAGCGATGATGTCCCCTATGGACGTACCGTCGTTGGTCCACTTGTTGCTCTTGCTGAAGCCGTAGCCGAACAGCGCGTCGCCGACGCACATGGTCGAGGCGTCCTTCAGGGCCGCCTTCCCCGCCGAGTTGATGTGCGCGTCGACGACCGCGCGCAGGTCGGGGTCGGACTGGGCGAAGCCGCTGATCGACCAGGCGAGCGCTCCGGCCAGAGCACTGCCGTCGATGCCCTTCATGACCGACGTCAGATCAGCCGGCGGTGCGCCTGCGTAGGTGCCGGCGAGCTTGATGTCGGGTGCGTAGGAGGAGTGGAGTTCGGCAGCCGACGCGCTGGCTCCGCCGCCTTGGCTGTAGCCGTACAGGCCGGCGCGGGACTCGGCGGTGACCGAGGCTCCCGGCACGGCGCGCGCCGCGCGGGCCGCGTCGAGGAGGGCGTGCCCCTGGTCGAGGCGGTTGACGTAGGTGTGCAGACGGTCGGTGGCGCCGAGGCCCGCGTAGTCGGTGAGGACGACGGCTGCCCCGGTGGCCAGGATCCGGTAGATGGCCAGCGCTTCGTAACCGACGGACACCGTCTCGCCGTTGAGGGTCAGCGGGTGCTCCAGGGCGAACGAGGGAGCGCACTGGTCGCCCTGGCCCATGGTGCCCGAGGCCACGGCCACCAGCGGGCGCGGCCCCGGTTTCGTCCAGGCGGCCGTGGGCTCGATGTAGGCGCCGGTCACCGCGACGGGCTTTCCTGCCGAGTCGGTGGACTTGTACATCAGGCGGGTCGCGGTACCCGGCATCGGGCGGCCGTCGAGGCCGGGGATGCTCAGCCCGAGCGGCATGGCCTCGGTGCGGATCAACGCGCCGTTGGCGGCGGGCAGTTCGGCCGGCGGGTTGTAGAAGGCGGGGATGGTGACCCCGCGGGAGACGACGGGCTCATCGTCGGCGGCCGAGACCGGTGCGGCCGACGCGGCCGACACGCCGGAAAGGCCCGCGCATACGGTGCCGGCGACGACGCCGGCCATCAGGCGCCGGCGGGCCGGAGCGGCACGGCGGGCGGGCGGCGCGGCCGTGGGTGCGGCCGCTTCGGTGGATGAGGCTGGCAGGGCGGAACGCGAAGGTAGTCTTTTGCGGCTCATGAGGTGCTCCTCGCTCGTGATTCAGATGATCGTGTCGATGTCGTGGGCGGTGATGGCGTCCAGTGCCCGCTCGGCCACGGCGGCGATGGTCATGGAGGGGTTGCACGCTCCCGTGGTGCCGGGGATCAGCGCGCCGTCGAGTACGTAGAGCCCGCGCTGTCCGCGCACCCGGCCGTCGATGTCGCACACGGTGCCCATCGCCGCCCCGCCCAGCGGGTGCCAGGTGCTGTTGACCAGGGAGTTGGTGTCCGTCAGCACACCGAGCCGCTTGGAGACCGCCGTGACCCGCCGGTGGATGTTCCGGTGGCTTGCGGTGTCGCCGTCCCGCGGCCAGTGCAGCGAGACGGAGTCGGTGGAGGCGTCGTAGCGGAGGCGGCCGCGGTCGGGGCTGACCCCGAAGCCGACCAGCATGGTCGTTCTGGTGTCCGGGCCCAGCGGCGGCAGCGACGCCTGGATGATCGTGTTCGCGGTGGCCGGGTCGTCCCATGCCTTGCTGCCGTAGACCACCGGGCCGCCCTGCTCGGCCCCGAAGTCCTCCTGAAGGTTCGTCCAGGCGTAGATGCGGTCGCCGTTGGTGCCCCAGCCCTCGCCGAGGTCGTCGGGCAGATCGGGGATGGCGCCGGTGGCGGCCGCGCGGACGAGGAGCTTGCTGGTGTTGACGCTCCCGGCCGCCATGATCAGGGCGCGGGCCGAGAGGATCTTCTGCTCGAGGACGCGTCCCGTGTCGTCGGTGCGGTCGACCCGCACCTCCCAGCGCCCGTCGCGGTCCCTGGCCACGGACGTGACGTTGTGGTGGGTGGCGACTGTGACCTTGCCGGTGGCCTCGGCCTGCCGGAGGTAGGTCACGTCGACGGAGTGCTTGCCGCCGTTGTTCACGCCTAGGGCGCAGTCGCCGTTGGTGTACGACGGTTTCATCTCGCCCCGCAGTTCGGCCAGGGCGTAGTCCCAGTCGATCGGCATCGGGATCTTCTCGATGCCGTACCCGGCTTTGCGTGCCCGCTCGGCGAACACCCGGGCCGCCGAGTAGTTGGGCGAGGCGACGAGTTCCGCGGGCGCCGTGGCCACCCGGAGCATCTTGGCGACCCTGGGGTAGTGGACCCGGTCCATGCGCCGGTAGTCGAGTTGTTCGGGCAGCCAGGTGTTGAACACCGCCTCCGACGGCTGGAGGGTCATCCCCTGGTAGACGAGCGATCCTCCGCCGACACCGGCCGCGCAGACGCTGAGGATGTTCTCGCCGAGCACGGGCTCCAGGAGCCCGGCGTAGGGCGCGAA
The DNA here is from genome assembly GCF_050270335.1 of Streptomyces sp. NPDC059900. Taxonomy (NCBI): domain Bacteria; kingdom Bacillati; phylum Actinomycetota; class Actinomycetes; order Kitasatosporales; family Streptomycetaceae; genus Streptomyces; species Streptomyces sp. NPDC059900. The sequence goes on along the minus strand of NZ_JBNNJZ010000560.1, from coordinate 1,665 downwards.
GTCGAGCGGCGTACCGAGGAGTTTGGCCAGCGGCCTGAGTGCGGCCGGGAGGGTGCCGTACCAGAGCATCCGCTTGTCGAGGCCCGAGACGCGGGGGAAGGTCTCCGCGTTCGGTCCGGTCGGCCAGCGCCGGCCGCGTTCGAGCACGGTCACCGGAACGCCGGCCCGGGCCAGGCGGAGCGCGGCGACGCCGCCTCCGAAGCCGGATCCGATGATGACGACCCGGTGTTCCTCCCGGCTCAGCCGTACGCGGGCCGGCACGGCGGAGGCAGTCGACGGCTGCGTGAGGACGCTCGCGGCGGCGAGTCCTGCGGCTCCGGCGAGCAGGGCGCGTCTGCTGGGTGGGGGCATGAGCGGCTCCTTGCGGGTGCGGGGGAACTAGAGGGGGTTGCGGGGACTGACGGGAGCGCTTTGTCGGCGGTTGAGCAGAGGTCGGCGTTGAATTGTCATGGGCATGCCAATTGACATGACGGATCAGCAGAATGGGCGGACCGACATGATTACCCGCTGGTCACTTACGGGAGAGTAGGGCTGGGTGTCAGTCTGTGACAAGACGTCTGCGTGCGCCATCTGGCCGTCTGCGTACGCCGTTTCGGCGGCTCGCTATGCTGCCGTGATCGAGACGGAGGGCGGTGGAGCGAGAGTGCGCGAGGCGCCATCCACGGAACGGGGACAGACGCCGGAAGCGGCCGACAGGCCGTCGCTCGTCCAGCGGCGAAAGGCGGCTCTCCGCCTCGAGATAGCCCGCGAGGCGGTCCGCCTGTTCACCTCGCAGGGCGTCACCGCCACGACGGGCGAACACATCGCTCAGGCCGTGGGGATCTCCGCGCGCACGATGTGGCGCCACTTCCCCACCAAGGAAAGCTGCGTACTGCCCCTCCTGTCGGCCGGGCTCGACTTCGCCATGGCCGAACTGCGCCGCTGGCCGCCGGAGATGACCCTCCTGGACTTCTTCACCGAGACCTGCCGGATCGGCGAACTCCCCGCCGACTCCCCCGCCATCCTCGACCTGATCCGCATGACGTCCACCGATCCGGCCCTGCGCTCCGTGTGGCTCCAGGCCCACGACGACGCCCTGCCGGTCCTGGCCGAACTGCTCGCCCGGCGCGCTGGCGGCCACCCCGGCGACCTGCGGGTGAAGGTGCACGCGGCGGCCCTCAACGGCGCACTGCGCGCGGCGGCTGAGGACTTCGCCCAGCGGTACGCGCATGCCCCCGAGGCGTCGGGAGGGGAAATCACCGCATGCCTTCTCGCGGCCCTGCATGCGGCGTCGGAGGGCCTGCCCTACTGACCGGAGGGCCTGCCCTGCTGAGGGGTGCCGGGCCCGAAGCCCGACAGCGGGGCGGCGGTCAAACGCACGCCCCGCTGCCCCAGTCGGAATTCAGCGGCGACCGGACCGGTCTACTTGGATTCGACTCGCCCGAACGCGTCGGGCCCGGTGGCCAGCGCGTCCACGGCCTCTTGCCACGCGTTGTCGCCCGGGCGGAACCGGGTGCGGAGGTAGGCCGCGGTGAGCCGTCCGAGTGCGGCCACGCGCCGGGGGTTCTCGTCGGTGGTCTCGGCGGCGTCGTATCCGCTGATCCCGCCGAGCAGGTGTTCCGCACCGAACAGGGTGAGCAGCGTCTTGCTGCCGGGGGCGAGGTGGTAGGGGTCGGCGTGCCAGTC
>NZ_JBNNJZ010000559.1:0-5173 GCF_050270335.1 Streptomyces sp. NPDC059900 | reverse complement strand
CACTCACGGTCTCGGCCGTGTCCTTCGCGTCCCCCGCCCGGGCGGACGACATACCGAAGGCGCCGGGGCACCGTCTCGTCGACCAGTACACCGGCACACCCGCCGACGCCCGTCCGCTGCCCGGCGAACAGCCGCCCCAGCACCCCTACCTCGCCGCCAACGGCCGCAGCGGGATGCACGCGGACGCGGCGGGCAGCGGAACGTACCCCTGGAACGGGCCGCTGGGGAAGAAGCCGGAGGTCGGCAGCGAGAAGATGGCGGCGCTCGGCGGTGAGTGCGCCACCGTCACCTTCGACAAGGCCGGCCGCATCGTCACCGTCTGCGGCACCTTCACCGGCTTCCTGGTCAAGCTGCTCGACCCGGACACCATGGACACGCTCGCCGAGTACAAGCTGCCGCAGCGCCCCTCCACCGTCGAGGCCATCACACGCCTGGACTTCTCGAAGATCTTCAAGGACACCTCGGGCGGCGCCTACTCCTACCTCGACGACCAGGACCGGCTCGTCCTGGCCGACTCCCGCCAGCACGTCGTCCGGCTCGCGCACGAACAGACGGCGGACGGCAGCTGGCGGTTCGTCGTCGACAAGGACTGGGACCTGACGGCGCACGTCCCGCACGACTGCGTGAGCTGGACGAACCTCTACCCGAGCGGACAGTGCGACCCGGTCACCTCGGTCATGCCCGACTGGGAGGGCCGCATCTGGTGGGTGACCCGGCAGGGGCGGGTGGGGACCGTCGATCCCGCGTCCGGCGACATCCGCTCCGTCCGCCTGGAGGGCGAGGAGATCCAGAACTCCTTCTCGGTGGCCGAGGACGGCGTCTCGATCGTCTCCGACCACGCGCTCTACAGCTTCCGGACCACCGCGGACGGCACCCCCAAGGCCGTCTGGCGCCAGACCTACGACCGGGGGACGGGCACCAAGCCCGGCTCGGTGAACCAGGGTTCGGGCACCACACCCGACCTCTTCGGCCAGGGCGGCGACGACTATGTGGCGATCACCGACAACGCCGACGACCGCATGAACGTCCTCGTCTACCGCAGGGGCGACGACGTCGCCGACGACAAGCGCCTCGTCTGCAAGGTCCCCGTCTTCGGCTCCGGCGCTTCGACCACCGACAACTCGCTGATCAGCTGGGGCAACAGCCTCGTCGTCGAGAACAACTACGGCTACGAGAACATCACCTCGCTCACCTTCGGGCGCAGTGTCGTCGGCGGGGCCAGCAGGATCGACGTACGCGAGGACGGCAGCGGCTGCGACACGGTGTGGGAGAGCGACGTCCGCGCCCCCTCGAACGTGCCCAAGCTGTCCACCGCCTCGGGGCTGCTGTACTTCTACACGAAGGAGCCGAACAGTCTCGGCATCGATGCCTGGTATCTGACGGCCGTCGACTTCCGCACGGGCGAGACCAAGTGGAAGCGCCTCGCCGGCACGGGCATCGCCTACGACAACAACTGGGCGCCGGTCACCCTGGGACCGGACGGCACCGCGTACGTAGGAGTCTTCAACGGCCTGGTGGCGGTGCGGGACACCGAGTGACGGCGCCCCGCCCGCCCCGCGTTCAGCCGACGCGCTCGGCCGGGCCGACCTCCAGCCAGGTGTAGCGGTCCGAGGAGCCGCCCTTGCCGTGGTTCTTGTGGGTCGTCTCCAGGAGGAGGCCGGTGTCCGGGTCGACGATGTAGCGGTCCGTCATCCGGTACTTCACGTCCTTGCCGGGACCGGTCGAGAACCCGATGGTCGACCACCTGATCTCGAAGGCGACCCCCTGGCGCCCCTTGCTGTCCTTGACGTCACCGATCAGCTTGACGCCGGAGGTGTCCGCGAGGACCCGGAAGAGGGCGGCACGCAGTTCGGGGCTCGCGGGTGAGTCCTCGAGGAGGGCCGTCACCTGGTGGCGACGGCTCTCGGCGTCCCCCGGGAAGAGCGCGGTGAGCGCCTTCTGTCCCGTGGGCAGCTTGTCGAGGGCGGGCCAGGTCAGCCACTTCTTGCCCACGGGCCACTTCTTGGTCTTGCTCCCCTTGCCGGGACCGTGGACCGTGCCGTTCGCGTCCACCGTCCAGATGCGGCCCGCCCGGTCGAAATAGGTGGTCGTCGTCGCGTTCCCGTCGTCCTGGTTCACCGTCTCCATACGGACCTTCCAGTACGGGGCCTTTGCCGCCGGGGCGTGCGCCGCCACGGCCGCCATGTCGTCGAGGAACTGGGCCGCCGACGCCGTGGCCGCCGGCGTGCCGCCCAGGTCCAGGACCGGATACGCGACGGCTCCCGCGGCGATGGCCGCCACCGCGGCCGCGGCGACAAGGAGCCTCCGCCGGCGCGGAACCGTAGGAGTGCGCAGGGGGACGACGGCCGTATCGCGCCGTGCGGCGCTCGCCACGGCGGCCTGCGCCGCCGCCACCACCTCCGGGGCGGGCGGCACCACGGCGCCCGCCGAGATCAGTTCATCGGCGCCGGGAAAGTCGAGCAGGTCGCTGCGTTCGGTCATGTCAGTTCTCCGGTCAGCTTGAGGGGCGCGCTCGCGCGCAGCCGGGTACGGGCGCGGTGCAGCCGGGAGCGAGCCGTCCCCGCGGGGATGCCGACCGCCGCGGCGGCCTCGCCCGGCGTGAGCTGCTCCCAGGCGACCAGGAGCAGCAACTCCCGTTCTTCGGGCGGGAGTCCGGCCAGCAGCTCGCGCAGGTGCGGTGCCACCGCGGCCGCGTCGAGCCGGGCGTCCACCGCCTCCCACGGGTCGTCGCCACGGGCTTCGCCGGGCAGGCCTGGCCGCTGCTGTGCGAGCCGCCGCCAGTGCGCCGACAACACGTTGCGGGCCACGCCGAACAGCCAGGCCCTCGCGGGGCCGCGGGCCGGGTCGAAGCCGTGCCGTGCCGCGTACGCCTGTAGCCACAGCTCGGCCAGCAGATCGTCGGCGGCAGCGGGTGCCCGCCGTGCGAAGTAGCCGTGCAGAGCAGCCGAGTGGCGTACCACCAGCGGTTCGAAGGCTGCCGGATCCCGCGCGGTGCGGGCCAGCAGCTCCTCGTCGTCCGGGTCCGTGGTCACGGGACCTCCGTATCCGTACCGCCGGTCGGCGGTCTCACCCCCTACTTGTCGGGAACCCGGAACTGCGTTCGCGCCCCCGCCGCCGGCTAGCCGCGGGAGAACACGCCGATGCCGTTCGCGACCGGGCGTTCCGTGCCGCCGCTGGGATTGTTGCGTACGGTGACGGCCTCCGCGCCCGGCGCCCTGGCGACCAGGGTGGCGGACGAGACCAGGGTGGAGGAACCGCCGCCGTCCAGGCTGAAGCCGTCCTGCGCGCCCAACCCCCGCAGGGTGTCGGCCACTTCGGCGATGGTCAGGCCCGTACGGAATTCGGGGGAGCCGTCGAGGGACAGGAGCAGGAGACGCCGGCCGTTGTCGGAGATACCGGCCGCCGTGCGCACGGCCGAGGTGACGGTGTCGAGGCCGGGCAGCGGGGCGCCGCCGCGCAGGACCGGATAGCCGCCGAGAGCGAAGCGCAACGGCGTGCGTGACTCGGCGGCCACCAGGCGGTGCCAGACGTGCACCCGGTCGCCGACGGAGAGTTTGCGCAGCTCCTGGGCGCCCGCCTCGCGTCCGACGAGGACCGTGCTGCCGGCGGCCACCGGGCCGCTGCCGGGTGTGCCCGCGGACTCCACGACACGGCCGCCGCGCACCGTCACCTCATGGGTGTCCGTGCTGCACGGGGCGCCGCGGTTCGTGTCGGTGCCGCAGGTGGAGCGCACCCGGGACGTGCGGCCCCAGTCGCTGGTGAACGCGCCGACGGAACCCACCGGGAGCGCGTACTGATTGAGCCCGCCCAGCGGCAAGCGGGTCTGGCCGATGCGTACTTGGCCTTCCAGGCGCAGGCTGTCCAGGCGGGCCCGCCCGTCGAAGCCCACGCCGAGCACGGCCTCGGTGGTCACGCCCGGAGGCATGGCGGGGCCGAAGCGCTGCCCGTTCGGCACCGCCCCCTTGAGGGCGTGACCGCGTGCGACCGCCGGGCCGACGGGAGCACCGGTGGCTTCGACGCCGGGGTGCTGTGTCTCGGAGATGTTGAAGAAGTCGCCGTTGATCCCGCCGACCGCCCCCGCCCCGTCCGCGAGAGCGGATACGGCGGAACGTGCGCCGACTTCACCCGGATAGAGCAGGCCGACGCTCGTCCGCGTATCCCTCAGGTTGACGTCGAGCACGTGCGCGCGGGTCGTTCCGCGGGACGCCGGGATGTCGAAGTGCCAGTACTTCACGCCCGGCGCGATCTGTGAAACGCCCGTCTTCCGGGGCGCCTCCACGCCGCCGGCCGGTGCCGCTCCCATCAGAGCCGCACCGGCCAGCGTGCCGAATGCCGTCAATACCGAGAGCGCCGCTCTCGCCGATCTGAACCGTCTTGCGATGTGCGTGCGTCGTGTCGCCACCATGCCCCCAGACATCTGACTGCCGGTCAACTGACTCAGTGTGATGGCCGGTCAGATGGCGCACCAGAGGGCAGCGCCGGACGGGTGCAGGGCGGACGGCGAGCGGGTGGCTAGGCGTCCACCAACCGGGAACGGATGAGGAAACGCACGCCTTCGGGGGCTTCGAGCGAGAAGCCGCTGCCGCGGCCCGGCACCACGTCGACGATCAACCGGGTGTGACTCCATACGTCGTACTGGCTCTTCGACATCCAGAAGGCGACCGGTTCGGCCACGCCTTCGACCGTCAGCGAGGCCAGGCGCACATCGGAGTCGCCGGTCCGGAACTCGCCCTCCGGGTAGCACATGGGCGCGCTGCCGTCACAGCAGCCGCCGGACTGATGGAACATCAGCGGGCCGTGTGCCTCCCTCAGCCGCCGCAGCAGATCGGCGGCGGCGGGTGTCAGCTCCACGCGCGGGGTATCGGACATGGGCTGCCGCTCCTTGGTCGCCGTCACCGGGTCTCGCTGCCACCGGCTTCACCGTCACCGGGCCGCCGTCGGGGCGGAGATCCAGTCAACTGCGGGCAAGGTTGCGAGGACGTTGCAGCGCCGTGGGCCGGGGCCGGGCCCGGGCAATGGGCAGGGGCTCGAGATGTCGCAGGGTGAGCACCGCGCGGACGGCCTTGCCGCGCCGGCCGCTGCCGACGACCTCCAGCCGCGCGGCGAGGTGCCGCACCATCGCGAGGCCCCGCCCGCTGTCCCGCTCGGTGCTCGGCCTGAGGACCCGTGGGCC
>NZ_JBNNJZ010000558.1:0-5219 GCF_050270335.1 Streptomyces sp. NPDC059900 | reverse complement strand
GGGTCGCCGCCGTTGCGGGGATGTGGGTACACGACGTTGCCGCGGCGGTCAGCTCAGCGAGGCGAGCACATCGCGGGCGGCGGTGATGGCGGCTTCCTCGGCCTGCTTGCTGGTGGTGTCGGAGTTCGCCCGGCTGTAGGTGAAGTCCACGTTCAGTGAGGCGTTGCCTTCCATCACCACCACCGAGGCCTGGGCCAGAGTCCCGTCCCGGGCGTCGACGGTGGCGACGACGACGGCCTCCTTGCCGAGCCCGCTCACCGGCCGGGAACTTTCCACCTTGCGCATGCCTTTGAGGGTGCTGAGCGCGCTCTTCTTCTTGAGGTCGTACTGACCGTCGACGTTCGCGCCGACCGTGAGGCTGACATCCAGGCTCTGGTAGGTGCCGCCGTAGTCGGCCGGCTCCCAGCGCGGCATCCTGGTGATCATTGTGGCCAGGTCCTTGTCGTCCATCAGGCCCGGCGTGCACTCGCCGCCGGGCGCGATCTTCTCGATCGTCGACGCCTTGATGAGCTCGCAGCCCTTGGGCACCTTGGTGAACGTCTTGCCCTTGGACGGCGCCTTCGGCTCGGTGACGCCTCCCGGCGCGCCGGGAGGCTTGCCCGCAGCGCTCTTCTTGTCGTCGTCCCCCGACGTGGCGACGACCACGCCGATGACCACGGCCGCCACGAGCGCCGCGGCGCCGCCGATCAGCCACATACGAGAACGGCCGCCGCGAGGTCCCGGGCCGCCCGGACCGCCGGGGAGGCCGGGACCGCCCGCCGGGGCCGGCTGCGACCAGGCGGAGGGCGGGCCCGGCGCGTGCGGCGGCGCCGGCGGTGCCTGGCCCGGCATCGGGGGCAGCGGCACCTGGCCGGGGGCCTGAGGGCTCTCGCCGAAGCCCTGACGGGGGCTCACCTGCGGGTTCTCACTCACAAGACAACTCGCTTTCCTGCGGTCCATGTCCTTGGGAGGGGCAGGACCCCTCCCCGGGGACGTGGCCGGAACGGTTCGACCGGGACCGGGCACGACGCGCCGAACCCTCTCGCGAGACACTGCAATGCCGATGAAATTCTGCTGAAGCAGAGGACGGGGCTGCCGCAGGGACAACGGGGTACTGCGGTAACTGCTGAGACCACGGGGGACTTCGAAGTGGGTACGAACAGAGCGGATACGAGTGGCGCGGCGGACGCAGGCTCCCGCCGGGGCGGATGCAACCCGCCTGACGCGACGCATACTTCAGGACCGGCAGATCCGGCAGGCCCGGCAGATCCGGCAGGCGGGCAGATCGCGGCGGACCGGCTGCGTCTGGCCCTGCTCGGACCGCTCGGCGCCCACCGCGGCAAGGCGTCGCTGGACCTGGGGCCCGTACGGCGGCAGGCCGTGCTGGCCGCGCTGATCCTGCGGGCGGAGAAGCTGGTCACCCATCAGCAACTCCTGGACGACGTATGGGGACTCGAACCACCGGGAACCGGGCGCCGCGTCCTGCCCAGCTACGTCTACCCCCTGCGCAAGACACTGGACGTGCCCGGCACCGTCCCCACCGCATCCGTCATCCGCGGTGAGCGGGGCGGCTACCGCTTCGTACCCGGCCAAGCACGCACGGACGTCGCCGAGTTGGCACAACACGCCGCCGCGGTACGCGGCGCGAAGACCGAAGGCGACCTTGCCGGCGCCCTCGACGGGTGCACGCGGGCGCTGGACCTCTTCCACGGAGAGCCGTTGGCCGGCCTGCCCGGACCGCTCGCCGACGCCGAGCGGCAGCGGCTTGCCCGGCAGCGCCGCACCCTCCACCAGGAGCGAGCGGAGTGCCTGGTACTCCTGGGCCGGTACACGGAGGCCTTGGACGAACTGCCGGACGCGCCCGCGGCGCAGCCCTACGACGAACCCCTCGCGGCCCTGCGCATGCGCGCCCTGTACGGCAGCGGACGCCAGGCCGAAGCGCTCGCCGTCTACCGCGAGACCCGGGACCGGCTGCGCGAGGAACTGGGCGTGGAGCCCGGCGAGGAACTGCGCCGGGTGCACCAGGGGGTGCTGCGCCGTGATGATCCGCTGCTGCTGGGCCCTGGCGGGCCGCCCCGCGCCACGGGCGCCGCCCCCGCGCACTCGCCGCGCCCGGCAGCCGCACCCGCACCGTCGCCGGCATCAGAGCCTTCTGCCGCTCCCTCGCGCCCCCGCCGCAACGACCTGCCCGGCGACACCGCCTGGCTGGTGGGCCGACAGGCAGAACTCGCCCTGCTCACCGCCCCGGTGCCGGACGGATCGGTCTCCGTGGCCGCCGTGGACGGCACGGCCGGCGTCGGCAAGACCGCGCTGCTGGTGCGCGCCGCCTGGGCGGTGCACGACCAGTACCCGGACGGCTGCCTGTTCGTGGACCTGCACACGCACGGCGCACCCCACGAGAGCCTGCGCCCGCAACGCGCACTGCACCAACTGCTCAGGGCCGTCAACGGCGCCGGTGATGAACTGCCGGACGATCTACACGAGTTGGTGACCGCCTGGCGGGCGGCCACCAGTACCCTGCGGCTGCTGCTGGTCGTGGACGACGCACGCACTGCGGAACAGGTGCGTCCCTTGCTGCCCGCGGGCCCGGGCAGCCGGGTGCTGGTGGCGGGCCGCCAGCGGCTGCCCGGGCTCGACGCCGACCGGCGGCTCACCGTGGAGCCTCTGGACACGAGCGAGGCGGTCACCCTGCTCAGGCGCCTGCTCGGCCAGAGCCGCGCCGGACAGGAACCAGAGGCCGCGCAGGAACTCGCCCGCCGTTGCGGCGGCCTCCCGCTCGCGTTGCGCATCGCCGGGGCACGGCTGCAGAACCGCCCCTCCTGGACGCTGGCCCACCTGGTCGGCCGGATGTCCCACGACGAACGCCGGCTGGGCGAACTCACCGCCGAGGACCGCAGCGTGGACGCCGCCTTCCGGATGTCCTACGACCTGCTCGCACCCGAACTGCGCCGCACCTTTAGGGCATTGAGCCAAGCACCGACCGCCGAGTTCGACTGCCTCACTCCCGCCGTCATGCTCGATTGCCCGCCCCTGGACGCCGAGGACCTCCTGGAGCGGCTGGTCGACGCGAGCCTGCTGCAGCAGCCCCGCCCCGGCCGCTACCGCCTGCACGATCTCGTACGCGACCACACACGCCGCCTCGCCGCCGGCGTGCCCCACGAGGCCGCCGCGGACCGCACCGCCGTGCTGCACCTCTACACGGCTGCCGGGCGCATGGCCAGCGACTGGGGACCCGAGGGCTATCCCACCGGCCCCGATGTCTCCCACGCCCCGTTCGGCGACTGGCAGGAAGCCGACGCGTGGCTGGAGGCCGCGGGCGGCCAACTCCTCGACGTGGTGGCCTTCGCGGCGGCCGCCGAAGAACGCGAGTACGCCTGCTGGATCGCCGAAGCCCTGGTCGACCCGCTGGTGCGCCAGGGCCGCTTCCACGAGTGCCGCTCCGCCCTGGAGCTCGCGCTGCCCGGCTCCGACCTGGCCGATGACCGGCGGATGCCCTCCTCCTTGCGCAACTGCCTGGCCATCGCGGACATCTACCAGGGGCGCTTCGAGCAGTCTCACGCGTGGTGCGCCGATGCGCTGCGCCTCGCCCGCCACCAGGGCGATCTTCGCGAACAGGCGCGGGCCACCGCCGTCATGGGGGCCGCGGAGCGTGCGCTGGGCCGCTTGACGGAGGCGGCCGCCCACCTGAGCGAGGTGATGGGGCAAGCGGAACGGCTCGAGGACGACTGGCTGGCGGGGATGTCGAGCTGCAATCTGGGCGCCCTGCACGACCAGCAGGGACGCCACGAGGAAGCGCTCACGTACTACGCCACCTCCCTCACCTTCGCCGAGAAGATCGGCCGCCCCAGAATGATCAGCAAGACCCTGTGCTTCACCGCCGAGGCCCACCTGGCCCTCGGCCGGCACACCGAGGTCAAAGACCTGGCGCGGCGGGCGGCTGACCTGGCCCTGGAGGTCGGAGACCTGCAACTGCGCGCGACGAGCCTGTCCCTGCTCGGCGCCGCGGAACACGGCCTCGGCAACCTGCCGCTGGCCATCACCCTCCAGCGCCAGGCCCTGGCGACGCTCACCGAGCACACCAGCAGGCCCCTGGAGACGGAGGTCCGCCAGCGCCTCGGCCGCACCTATGCGGCAGCGGGCCGCCCGGCCGAGGCCGAGCAGCAGTTCCACGCGGCCCGGACCTTGGCCAAGCCGGTGTAGCGGCACGCTTCCGGCCGGGAGTGAGTCTCCCGGCCGGGGGAGTGGCGGTCAGGAATGCTCGGTGAGGAAGGACAGCACGACCTCCAGGAACTGCGTCTGGCCTTCGACGTTGGCCAAGTGCACCGTGGGCAGGACGGTGAACCGGGCGCCGGGGACGATCGCGGCGAGTTCCTTGCCGTGGTCGGCGGAGGTGACGGTGTCGTGCTCGCCCGCGATGACCAGGGTCGGGTTGGGGATGAGCGTGGCCGTGCGGCGCAGGTCGTAGTCGCGCACCGCGGCCCAGCTGCCGGCCACGCCCTCGCGCTGGGTGGCCAGCAGGGTGCGGCGGAAGCCCTCGACCACTTCGTTGTCGCCGTGCAGCATGCGGGCCGGGAACCAGTTGTGCAGGAAGCTCTCCGCGGTGGCCTGCATGTCGGGGGCTTGGAGCAGGTCGGCGATCGGCTGGTCCCACTGGCTGGGCGGGCCGAGGTAGGCGGCGGTGTTGGACAGCACCAGGCGGTCGATGCGCTGCGGCACGTGGATCCCCAGCCACTGCGCGACGATGCCGCCCAGGGACAGGCCCAGCACGTGCACCCGCTGCAGGCCCAGGGCATCGAGCAGCTCCACCACGTCGCGCCCCAGCCGGTCCAGGGAATAGGGGCCGGCGGGGACGTCGGAGGCGCCGTGGCCGCGCGCGTCGTAGCGCAGCAGCCGGAAGTGCTCGGTCAGAGCCTGCACTTGGCCGTCCCACATGTGCAGGTCGGTCCCGATGGAGTTCGAGAGCAGCAGCACCGGCTTGTTCTCGTCGCCGTCGAAACGGTAGGCGATGCGGACGCCGTCGCCGGTGGTGATGGACGTACGCACGTGAGAAGTCATGTCAGCTCCAGGTGTTTCGCGGGAGTGGCTGTGCAGCTATGTGCTCAGCCTAGGAACACCGCCTGCAGAGTTCTATTACAAAGAATGGACGTAACCTGTAGGTTCTTTCGACAATGACGGACTTCACGCTTCACGAGTTGCAATGCTTCGACGCGGTGGTGCGCGACGGCGGCTTCCAGCTGTCT
>NZ_JBNNJZ010000557.1:0-5228 GCF_050270335.1 Streptomyces sp. NPDC059900 | reverse complement strand
GAGGCGATGCAGATCCTGCTGACCCTCCTCGCCGACACAAGCCAGAACCCGGACATCGCCGCTTACCGCCCGGCGATCGAGCACTACGCCAAGGATCTCGACGAGACCGTGTAACCGTGCAGAGAAGCCGATATGTGCGCTCTCTCCTGGAAGCGGTCCCGTCTTTCCTGGCTACGGTCCCGCGATCGCAGCAGCGGTCCGCCGTCTGCTCCGGTGGCTGTCGGTTCGATCGTCCGACTGCCCGTCCGGACTCCGTAGTGAGAGTCCCACTACGGAGTCCGGACGGGGCCGTGCAGCATCTCATTCGACGTAGTCGAGACTGCGGACGTAGAGGCGCTGAACGGGCTTCGCATCGATAAGGAGGATGGCGACAACGGTGTGCTGTAGAGCAAGAATGCGCTCCACGTCGTGTTCGTCCTTGCTGCGGGGCCGGGTGTTCTTGTACGGGTCTTCGCACGCCAGCCAGAGGGCGTCCTCAAACTCGCGTCGGGCACCGTCGGGGAGCGAGTCCCAGACGACCCGCACTGCCGCAGTGTGGCGAAGGCTGAACACGCGGTAAGCGTGTCAGGTCAGGCGGCGCCGCGTGAGCGAATCCGGGCAGCTGCTTCATCGAGGCGCTGCGTGCCGTCGATCCATTCGCCGGGGGGCTCCTCGCCGCGGCGGGCCGCTTCGGTGCTCTCGTCGTCGAAAGCGGCTTCGAGGTTCTTGGCGATGTGCTCCCACCGGGCGAAGACGTGCAGCAGCTCGTGGGCCGGAGCCTTGTTGATCTCGCTGAGGAAGCGTGAGGCCAGTGCGGGAGCGCCGAGAACGTCATGGATGCGGTCGATGGTCCACGGCTGGTCGGTCATCGCTGCCTCCCGGATCGAGGATTCACGGTTCGTGATTCCAGGTTGACAGTCGGAGCGTACCGCCCGGCCGGGCGGGCGGGCGGCTATCACGACGTTTACGGACGCCCGGTACCCAGCGGCGGGGCGCCCTCGTCTCACCGGGCGTGGATGATCCCTCCGCCGACCTCTCAACCGCCGGGGGACCCACCGGCCCGGGTACTGTCGGCGCACTGCCACCGGCCGACGGTCAGGCGCACCCGCCTGGCTACGCTCCCCTGCGGCGCATCCACCTCAGCAGGCCTCGCGGCTCCGACGCCCGCTCCCTCGGCTCTTCGTGGGGCAGCGTGGCGGGCGGTGCCGCGCGATCCGGTGCGGGTTCCGCAAGCCGCTCGGGTGCAGGGGCCGGCCGCGGTGCGGGGCGTGGGGCCGGGCGTTCGCCCCGGGCGCGGGAGAGGCTGATGGTGAGGTTCGCGCGCAGCCAGCGGATCTCGTCCGGGTCGTCCGCTGTCGTGATCTTCTGGATGATCTGTCCCGCCGGTGACTCGGGTGCGCCCTGGCTGAAGGATCCGGGCATCAGCCTGTGCACGTAGGCGCGTTCATACGGATCCTTGATGATCTCCGCGATCTGGACCGGGTCGAGCAGGGAGGCCACGGCCGCGGCGCGCGCCCAGGGGTCGTCGGACTGGCGCAGCAGCGCTCCTGCGTACCGGCCCCGCCAGTTGCGTGCCCGCAGGTCGACGCCCGCATCCAGTTGGGCGCGGAGCGTGCCGGAGGCGCGACCGGTGAGCAGGCCTGCGTTGGCCTCCGCACGGGCGAACTGCCGTAGTTCCTCAGCCAGATACAACCAGACGACTGCTCGGTAGCGGTTGAGATAGAACTTCACCGGTGTGATGAAGCCCGTCCGCGTGAGCCGGGTGAACCGGGCCGTGGAGATGTCCATGAGGGCCGCTCCCTCGGTGGTCCCCACGGCTCTGACGCGCTCCAGCCACGCCTCGGGAAACCCCTCCCCGGCACGGACGCGCTCGATCTCTTCGCGTGTGACGCGGCGCCGCCCGCCGGCGGTGTCTCCGACGGTGCGGATGCGTCCCAGCAGCACGGCGAGCTCGAACTCGCCGCGTTTGAGTCCCAGTTCCCGAGCCGCATGGCCCTGCGTGACCGAGGTCTGCGCTGTCGTGCCGGCGGCTTCCTGCGTGATCGTGTGACCTGCCATGATGTTGCTCCCCCGTGAGGCGTCTTTGCTCTCGGGAAAACCGTAGCGCGATCACCGCAAGCCGCGCCGACCCTGTGGATAACTCTCGCCGAGTCGGCGTTTCAGCAGGTCAGAGGTCTACTATCGATGTCCGCTCGGGCTGCCGGGCACCCACGCCGAGGTGCTCGCCGACTCGGTTGACGAGCAGTGTCATCTCGTACGCGACCTGGCCGATGTCCGCCTCCGCGGAGCTGAGGACGCACAGGCAGCTGCCGTCGCCGGCCGCGGTGACGAACAGCACCGCGTCATCGAACTCGATCATCGTCTGGCGGACGTTGCCCGCGCCGAAGTGCCGCCCCGATCCCTTGGCCAGGCTGTGCAGACCCGAGGAGACCGCGGCGAGGTGCTCCGCGTCCTCTCGTTTGAGCTCCGAGCTCGCGGCGGTGACCAGACCGTCGTTGGACAGCACCAGCGCGTGCCGCACGGGCTCCATCCGCTTGGTCAAGTCGTCGAGCAGCCATCCGAGCCCCGCGTTCTGCACCATGTTCCCGTCTCCCCGCGTCGCTGTTCCGCCTGGTAGGAGGAACTGACCTGCCAGCCTTCCCCACCATCGGCGCTCCGGCAAGCATGATGAGGACATGGCACAGAAGATGACCGATGACCAGTGGCGGGCTTTCGTCTCCCAGGGCACCCGCACCGGCAAACTGTCGACCGTCCGGGCAGACGGAAGCCCCCATATCGCACCAATCTGGTTCCTGTTGGACGGGGACGAGCTGGTGTTCAACACCGGGACGGAAACCGTCAAGGGGCGGAATCTGGCACGGGACGGACGCATCGCCCTGTGTGTGGACGACGACAAGCCCCCGTTCGCGTTCGTCGTCCTGCAGGGGCAGGCCCGGCTGAGCGACGACCTCGACGAGGTGCGGCACTGGGCGACGCGGCTCGCCGCCCGCTACATGGGTGAGGCGCGCGCCGAGGAGTTCGGCGCGCGCAACGGCGTGCCCGGCGAGCTCCTTGTGCGCGTCAGGATCGACAAGGTGGTCGCGCTGGCCGCCGTGGCCGACTGACGCCCCGGCTGCGCACCGGCCTCAGCCCACCGTGTCGAGCAGCCGGGCGGTATGCATCCGCCCGGCGTACTCGACCAGGCGTATCAGCACCTCCTTTCCCGAATCGCGGTCCCGCGCGTCGCACAGCACCACGGGGGTGCCGCGGTCGAGGTCCAGGGCCCGTGACACTTCGTGCGCACCGTACGTACGCGCGGTCGCGAAGCAGTTGACGGCCACCACGAACGGAATGTGCCGGTGCTCGAAGTAGTCGACGGCGGGGAAGCAGTCCTCGAGCCGTCGGGTGTCCGCGAGGACGACGGCTCCGAGC
Organism: Streptomyces sp. NPDC059900; assembly: GCF_050270335.1. Lineage (NCBI taxonomy): Bacteria > Bacillati > Actinomycetota > Actinomycetes > Kitasatosporales > Streptomycetaceae > Streptomyces > Streptomyces sp. NPDC059900. The sequence continues at coordinate 1,838 of NZ_JBNNJZ010000557.1, read as the reverse complement.
GCGCCCTGGGACAGCTCGTCCCACAGGAACCAGAAACGGTCCTGCCCGGGCGTACCGAAGAGGTACAGCGACAGGCCTGACCTGATGGTGATGCGGCCGAAGTCCATGGCGACGGTCGTCGTGGTCTTGCGGTCGACTCCGCCGGTGTCGTCCACCGACTGGCCGGCCTCGCTGAGCAGTTCCTCGGTGCGCAGCGGACGGATCTCGCTGACGGCGCCGACGAGCGTGGTCTTGCCCACGCCGAAGCCTCCCGCGACCAGAATCTTCAACGCCATGGCGGTCGTGTCGTCGTCGGCGTCAGAGTGCTCGGAGCCCATCGATCACCTCTCGCAGGATCTTCTCGTCGGGCATCTGTGCGGGCGGCACGGGACGGCTCACCTTCACGCAGCCCATTTCCAGCAGGTCGCCGAGCAGCACCCTGACCACGCCGACGGGTAGGTCGGCATCGGCCGCAAGCTCGGCGACCGACTGCGTCTCGGTGCGGCAGAGGTCGATGAGCGAGCGGTGTTCCGGCCCCAGCGCGGTGTCGTCGCCGGGTCCCGGCGCGTTCTCGTCCAGCGTGACCAGTGCGATCAAGTCGAAGCGCACTCCGGTGGGCCCGGATTGGGTGCGCCCGCCCGTCATCGCGTACGGACGGACCAGTGGGCCGGCCTCGTGGTCGTACCACTGGCTGCCCGCGTCGTACGGGGCGCCGCTTCTGTCCTCGGTCATCCGCGTCGACCGCCCTGCGTCATCCGGCGGCCGGTGGTTGCGGCGCGAACCGCGAGGGTGTGTAGAGATGTTCGCCCACCCGCTTGACCAGGCGCGCCATCTCGTAGGCGACCAGACCGATGTCGGCCGTCACGGAGCTGAGCACGGCGAGGCAGGAGCCATCGCCGGCCGCGGCCACGAACAGGAAGCCGTCGTCCATCTCGACCATGGTCTGGCGCACTCCCCCGGCCCCGAAGTGCCGGCCCGCGCCCTTGGCAAGGCTGTGGAATCCGGAGGCGACCGCGGCCAGGTGCTCCGCGTCCTCACGGGTGAGGGCGGTCGAGGCGCCGACGGCGAGCCCGTCATTGGACAGCACCACGGCGTGCCGTACCTCACCGACCCGCGACACCAGGTCGTCAAGGAGCCAGTCGAGTTCGCCGGACCGGCCGGCGGTGATGCTCTGATCCTCGATCATGCGGGGTCTCCTTCAGTGCTGTCACTGGCCGGGCCGGGCCCTGGAATGCCGGGGACCGCGCCGACGATGCCCGGTCGGCGACCGCCGCCCCGGGCCCAGCCGTCGCGGTAGGCGGTCATGCGCTCCCGCACCTCCTCGGGACTGCGCTCGCTGGTTTCGCGGACGCTCACGGGTCCGGCCGCGTCACCGGGGGGCCGCTCGCGCAGTTGGGGGGCCAGGCTGGCCTGGCGCACGCGGCGCGGGAGGTCGTCCGAAGGCTTCGGAACGCTGTCGGGTTCCGTTTCCGGGGCCTTGTGCAGGCGCAGTGCGGTGACGCCGGGGGCTGTGGTCTCCGGGGCTTCCGCCGACGGTGCCAGGGCGGGGCGGGCGGCCGGGGCCGGGACGGATTTGCCGTTCACCGGCGCGGCTTCGGGCACGCGCGCGTGCCGGTTCTGTTCGCGGTCACGTTCCATGGTGTGGGCTCCGGGGCTTTCCGGTGTGGCGCTCTGCAGCAGTGCGGTGGGCAGGAGGACGACCGCGGTGGTACCGCCGTAGGGGGACGTACGCAGGTGCACTTTGACCCCGTGTCGCGCGGCGAGCCTGCTGACCACGAAGAGCCCCAGTTGGTCGCTGTCGAACAGGTCGAGCGCTTCGGACTGCTCGATGCGGCGGTTGGCCTCGGCCAGGGTTTCCG
>NZ_JBNNJZ010000556.1:0-5236 GCF_050270335.1 Streptomyces sp. NPDC059900 | reverse complement strand
CCTTTGACGGGCACTCTCACCCTGTCTGCCCCCGGTCCCCGGGCGCACAGTGAGGGACCACCCCCTGAGCGGCCGGGAGCACGCTCTGCAGCGAACGCAGCCCCGGCCCGGACGTCCTCACGTCCCGGTCCGGGGCCACTCCCGCGCCTCCGGCCCCGTGGGGACACCGGTGTGAGGGAAAGGGGAGCCACCCCCTGCACTGGTGCGGCTGCCGCCGATCCGGGCGATGCGGTGGCGGCCGCGCCTTCTCCTGCCGCGTCGGGCCCCGGCCGGACTACCCCGCCTGCCCGAAGCGATGCTGATCCGGGTCATGGGGGAGGCTCTGTTGCCTGGCTTCGGGCCTGCGTGGGGGGAGCCGTTTCGCGGTCAGGGGGGCGGAAACCGGCCGTTCACGGCAGGGTTCACTACTTGATCCAAGTGTTCACCAGGGGAGTCCTGGTGCCCGCTCCGCCGCATGCGCCAGGATAGCGAAACGGTAACAGGTCTAGCCCCAACGCCCCAGGATGTCCTGGGGCGTTGGGCTGCGCATCCACCGCCCCGCTCTCCCCGCATGGAGGATCACGTGTCGTCGCACGGCATATCCCGTCAGGGCGTATCCCGCCGCTCGCTCCTCGTCTCGGCCGCGGCCTTCGCCGCCGCCGGCCCGCTCGCCGGCGCCGCGCCGGCCCTCGCCACGAGCCGGGCCAAGACCCCCAAGGTCCTGGTCATCGGCCTGGACGGCGCCCTGCTCGGCAGAATCAAGGACGCCGACGCGCCCGCGCTCAAGGGCTTGATGAGCGCGGGCCTGACCGCGCCGAGCAGCATCTACGCCCAGCCGCTCGCGCCGACCTCCTCGGGCCCGGGCTGGTCGACGCTCATCACGGGGGTGTGGCCCGACAAGCACAAGGTCGTCAACAACGAGTTCACCGGGCACAATCTCGCCGCCTACCCGGACTTCCTGACCCGGATCGAGGCCGCGAAGCCGTCCTTGCGTACCTATGCCGTCGCGTCCTGGAACCCGATCACCGACATCATCTTCTCCGCGAAGGTCGACGCGCGGGTGTCCACCCCGGCGGCCGAGTACGACGCCGGCACCACCGCCCGTGCCGTCGCCGAGATCACTAGCGGCAACCCCGACGCCGTCTTCGTCCAGCTCGACGACATCGACCACGCGGGCCACAACAGCGGCGCCGCCAGCCAGGCCTACCTCGACGCGATCCACGGCGCCGATGCCCGCGTCGGCCAGATCGTCGACGCGGTCAGGTCCCGCCCCGCCTACGGCACCGAGGACTGGCTCATCATGATCACCGCCGACCACGGCCACACCGACCCGGGCGGCCACGGAGGCTCCAGCAGGCCCGAGCGCCAGACCTTCATGATCGCCACCGGCGGCACGGTCACCCCGGGCTCGGTCCGCCACGACGTGCGCATGCCCGACATCGCCGCGAGCGCGCTGGCCCACCTGGGCATCGCGATCGACCCGGCCTGGGGGCTGGACGGGCGCCCCGTGCAGCAGCCCGCGCCGGATGCCTTCGACGCCCTGCGCGACAGGCTGGCCGGGCCCGTCGACGAGAGCGGCATCGGTGCCGGAGTCCTCGGCTTCACGCACACCCCGCCCGCCGGCTGGAGCATCGACAACTCCCGTATGGGCAGCGGGGGCATCACCGAGTGGCGCGGCTGGTCCTTCACCACGGACGAGTTCTGGACGAAGGCCGAACGCGACCAGCGGCGCGAACTCAACATCCGTGCCCGCAACGTCTTCGCGGTCGCCGACGGCGACGAGTGGAGCGACAAATCCTTTGCGGGGAGCTTCGATTCGACGCTGGTCAGTCCCGCCTACGACGTGACCGGCGGCGCGCGGGCCACCCTGGCCTACACCACCTACTACCGCCACGAGGCCCCGCAGAAGGGCGAGGTGCTCGTCTCCTACGACGAAGGGGCCCCCGTCACGGTCAAGACGTACACCGCGGACACCCCCTCCAGGGTCGAGAACCTCACCCTCCAGGTCCCGGCCGGCGCCCGCACGGCCCGGGTCCGCTTCCGCTACACCGGCGGCAACAACTGGTACTGGGTGATCGACGGAGTCGCTCTGACCGCTTCCTGAACACGGCGAAGGGCGCCGGGATACTGCCTCCCGGCGCCCTTCGTCCTTCGCCGTCCGCCGCGGACGGAAACCGCTCAGGGAGCCAGGGGCAGCTGGCGCTTGTGGTCGGTCAGGCGGTAGCGGCTGGTGATGGCCTCGAAGGCCTGCTCGTCGACCGGCTTGCCCTCCAGGAAGTCGTCGATGGTGTCGTAGGTCAGGCCCAGCGCGTCCTCGTCGGTCTTGCCCGGGTCGAGGGACTCCAGGTCGGCCGTCGGCGCCTTCCATACCAGCGCGGCGGGCGCGCCCAGCGTCTCGGCGGTGGCGCGCACCCGGCGCTTGGTCAGGCCGGTCAGCGGCACCAGGTCGGCGGCGCCGTCGCCGAACTTGGTGAAGAAACCGGTGAGCGCCTCCGCGGCATGGTCGGTGCCCACCACCAGGCCGTCCTGCGCACCGGCCACCGCGTACTGGGCGATCATGCGCTGGCGGGCCTTGATGTTGCCGTGGACGAAGTCCTGGTGGGCGGCGTCGCGGAAACTCACCCCGGCGGCCAGCGCCGCCTGGAGCGCGGCGTCACTGGCGGGCCGGACATCCACCGTCAGCACCTGGTCGGCCCGGATGAAGGAGAGCGCGAGCTGGGCGTCGTGTTCGTCGGCCTGGGTCCCGTAGGGCAGCCGCATCGCGTAGAACCGCGCCTCGTGCCCGGCGGCCCGGGCCCGCTCGACGGCCAGCTGGCACAGCCGGCCGGCGAGGGTGGAGTCGACGCCGCCGCTGATGCCAAGCACCAGGGAGCGCAGGCCGGTCGAGGTCAGCCGCTCGGCGAGAAAGGCGATCCGGCGTTCGATCTCCTCCTCGGCCTCGAAGGTCTGGGCGACTTGCAGGTCCCGGGCGATCTCCTGCTGCAGGGCGATGGACGCCGGCTCGCTCACGTCTGCTCCTTGGTTCTGTTTCACGGTGTGCTGTGCACGACCCTAGCTTCACGGGCCACCCGGGTGCGGCGGCCCGCCCGCCTGGCCCCTGCGTCCGGCGGCCGTCAGCCGAGCCGGTAGGTGCGCCAGCCGGTGCCGTCGTCTCGTACGACGGCACCGGCCTGTTCGAGGCGGCGCAGCTGGTAGAGCACGGAGGAGGGGCTGGACAGGCCGACGGCGCGGCCGATCTCGCGGACGCTGGGGGCCTCTCCCTGCTCGCGGATATGGGTGCGGATGCAGGCAAGGACCGCTTGCTGCCGGTCGGTGATGTCCCACGAGCGCCGGGTCATGACCGTTCCTCGGTGCGGCGGCGCAGATCGGCGAGCTGGGTGCGCGGTACGTGTTGGAAGAGGCGGCGGGACAGGCCGATGAGGCGGCGGCGCAGAGCGGTGTTGCCGGCGGCAGGGGCCTGGGCGAGGGCGGTGTAGGTGCGGTTCCAGTCGCGCTGGGTCTCGACGATGTCGGGGGTGTGGTCAGTGGACGCCATACCCCGAGTAGATCATGTGTTCGATTTCTGAGGCGAACGGAACCCTGGCCGGGCCAGTCGTGCCGTACACGGTGTCGTCGGAACAGAGACTGGAACCGCAGTGCGACCGTCGTGCGATCAGCCGTGGTGGGGATGCCGTCCCGTGGCTTCCACGGCGGGGGAGGGCTGCGCCGAGTGCGGGCCGGCCATGTCGAGCAGGAGCAGATGGCCCGGATCGCCACCCTCGACACGGGCAGCTCCCTCTTCTTCGACCACCACGACCCCGAGATCGTCGCCTGGCTCGCGGGCCGCCGCCTGGACGCCTGACCCGCACCCCACAGGGCAAGCAGCAGACAGCGCCATCAGAGCCTGGCTGAACCGCCTCGGTCTCGCCATGGCCCAGCGTGTCCGTATGCGAAGCCGGCGCGCTTCGGGGGCGCCGATGGCGACAGCTCCGTCGCTTGGTTCCCTGCCGCCTTCAGGTGACCTTCGGCGAGCCCTGCAGGCCGCCCAGTCGCTTGCTCAGCGTGTCGAGCGTCGGCCAGGGAGGACCCTCGTGCAGTGCGCGCAGCAACTCGTCTCCGAAGCGCTTCCCGTTCGGGAACTGGTCGCCCAGCTCCCAACGCCACGCGGCGACCATCGCAAGGACGAGCTGGCGGCACTCCTCCAGCAGCCCGTAATCGACGTTCGGGTAGTGCTCGCAGACCGCCTCGGGAACATGGGCGAGGTCGAACTCGACGGGTCCGCGGCAGCACGTCTCGAGGTCGATAAACAGCGGGCCGTGCTGTGTGCTGAGCACGTTGCCCGGATGTGGTTCGCCGTGGAGCAGCTGTTCCACGGCGCCGCGGTCCTCGATCGCGCGTCGCAGGCCGGCCAGCCTGCCGCCGAGGAAACCCCGCTCCGCGTCGGCGAGTTCGGGCGAGCGATCCGGGTCGGCGACAACCTCTTGCGCCTGTGTGATCCGGTCCGTGAACCTCGGGCCCGGCACATCGACCTTGCGCATGCCGGCGTGCAACTGCTCCAGCGCCTTGGCGTATTCGACCGGCGAGGTGTGAGGTGTCACCGGCTCGTAGTAGGTCCACAGCGTGACGGCGAAGCCATCGCGCGTGTGCACCCGCGCGTCGGCCCGGGGCTCCAGGGGGCACGCAGGGCATCCGACCTCGGCGAGCCGCTGAGCGAGCTCGACTTCGAACCGTGCGACCTCTTGTCCCACCTTGGCGACCCGGGCAAAGACGTCGCAGGGCGTCAGCCGCAGGGCCAGTTTGTTCGAGTTGTGCAGAACGATCGCGCCGTCGGCCGGCAGACCGAGCGATGCGGCGACCGCAGTCGCAGCCGCGATCGCACGCGTGACGTCGGTCGTCTCCATCCCCGAATCCTGGCACAGATGATCGAGGGCGGTGCCCCACTCTTGTGGACCGGCACGAGCCGGGCCTCTTTGGTGCGGCTCTAGCCGGGACCGGGCAGCTGGCCGTCGTCGTCGGCCACGGTGCGGGCCGCAGTGCGGGTCTGCTCGGCGCAGGCGCGGTGTTGTGCGGCTTCCCGGGCCCGGTTGCGATGCTCGTAGGCGCCGGCCAGCGTGTCCTGGGCCGCGGCCAGCTTCTCGAGCACGCCTGCGGCCTGCTGCCGCATCCGGGAGGTTGCGTCCTCCAGAGCCTGGAGGGAGGACTCCCGCGATGCTGTTTGCGCAGTGGAGGAAGCTGTTTCCCGGTCGATGGCTTCCTGTTCGCGCAGGTCTCCCGAGAC
>NZ_JBNNJZ010000555.1:0-5249 GCF_050270335.1 Streptomyces sp. NPDC059900 | reverse complement strand
GTACTTCTACGCGGGCGCCGACTCCTTCCGCATGGTGCACACCATCACCTACGACGGCGACGCGGCGAAGGACTTCATCCGCGGCCTCGGCGTCCGCTTCGACGTGCCGATGCGGGACGCCGCGTTCGACCGGCACATCCGTATCGCGGGCGAGGGCAGGGGCTTTTTGACCGAAGCGGTCAAGGGCATCACGGGCCTGCGCCGCGACCCCGGCGCCGCGATCCGTACCGCCCAGGTCAAGGGCGAGAAGCTGCCGGACCCGGCGACCTGGGACCAGCGGGTCACCACCCGCCTCCAGTACATCCCCACCTGGGGTGACTACACCCTCTCCCAGCTCTCCGCGGACGGCTACACCCTGCGCAAGCGCACCAAGCCGGGGCACACCTGGATCACGGCGGGAGGCGGCGGCCGGGCCACCGGATTCGGGTACGTCGGCGGGGCCGGCGGCGGCTTCTCCTTCGGCCTGCGCGACTTCTGGGAGAAGCACCCCGCCCAGCTCGACATCCGGGGCGCCGCCGGTGACACGGCCGAGGTCACGCTCTGGCTCTGGTCGCCCGAGGCCCGGCCGATGGACCTGCGCACGTACCACGACGGCATGGGGCAGGACACCTACCCCGAGCAGATCGAGGGCCTCAACATCACCTACGAGGACTACGAACCCGGCTTCGGCACCCCGTACGGCATCGCCCGCACCAGCGAGCTGATGTTCTGGGCGAACGCGGCCACCCCCTCCGCGACGGCCCTCGTCGACCAGGCAGCCGCCGTCCGTACCCCGCCCCAGCTTGCGGCGGCTCCCGAGCATGTGACGAAGGCGGGTGTCTTCGGCGGTCTCTTCTCGCCCGTCGACCGCTCCACGCCCGCGAAGGCCACGATCGAGGACCACCTCGACTTCCTCTTCGCCTACTACAAGGACCAGGCCGAACAGCGCCGCTGGTACGGCTTCTGGGACTACGGCGACATCATGCACACCTACGACGAGGACCGGCACCAGTGGCGCTACGACGTGGGCGGCTACGCCTGGGACAACTCCGAACTCTCGCCCGACCTCTGGCTCTGGTACGCCTACCTGCGCTCGGGCCGCGCCGACATCTTCCGCTTCGCCGAGGCCATGACCCGCCACACCGGCGAGGTCGACTCCTACCACCTCGGCAAGTGGGCGGGCCTGGGCACCCGGCACGGCGTGCAGCACTTCGCGGACAGCGCCAAGCAGCAGCGCATCTCGACGGCCGTCTACCGCCGCCCCTACTACTTCCTCACCGCCGACGAACGCGTCGGCGACCTGATGCACGCCCTGGTGGACTCCGACGAGACGTTCCTCGTCCTCGACCCCCTGCGCAAGATCCGCACCGAACCCTACGAACCCGACCGCAACGCCCTGTCCATCGGCTTCGGCACCGACTGGAGCGGCCTCGCGGCGGCCTGGCTCACCGAATGGGAGCGCGGCGGCCCCAAGGCGGCGAAGGCCGAGGCGCGTCTGCGCTCCACCATGGAGACCATCGGCGCCCAGCCCAACGGCTTCGTCCAGGGCAGCGGGCTCTACGACCTCGACACCGGGAAGTTCGCGGTGGCCGCCGAGCCCGTCGTGAGCGTCTCGCACCTCTCCGCGATGTTCGGCCTGGTCGAGATGTGCGCCGAGCTGATCGGCCTGGTGGACGAGCCGGAGTTCGAGAAGGCGTGGCTGGACTACTGCCGCTACTTCAACGCCACCAAGGCCGAGCAGAAGGAGCGTTACGGCACGGACTTCGGCAGCCTGCTGCTCTTCCAGGGGCACTCCCGCCAGGACGCGTACGCGGCCGCCCGCTCGGATGACGAGAAGCTCGCGGCGCGCGCCTGGCAGAAGTTCCACGACAGCGACGGCTACACCAAGTCCATGAGATGGGCGAAGACCGACGTGGAAGGCCCTGCCGTCCTGGAGCCCGGCTACGAGAATCTGCGGATCAACACCAACGAGACCGCGCTCTTCGGCCTCGCCGCCATCCAGAACCTCGCCCTGGTCGGCGACAAGCTGCCCGGTTAGCCGCCCGAGACGGTCAGGGAATTGGTGGTGAAGTCCAGACCGCCGGCCGAGCCGCTGATCTCGTAGCCGAACTGCACGTCGCCGATGGTCTCGTTGCCCATCCAGCCCTTGGTGTTCTTGATCCACTTCAGGACGGGGAGGATGTCGACGGTGCCGGACGAGGAGTCGGAGGTGCGCAGGAACGAGAAGACCTCGTTGGCTCCGTTGCTGCCCTTGTAGACCGCCCAGGTGTGACCGCCGAGACTGACGGTGCCCTGGGCGGTGCCGAGGGGGCCGACGTTCCCGTTGTAGTTGACCCAGAGCATGATCTCGTAGTCGTAGTCGGTGTCCCAGATGTCGTACGAGGAGTTGTAGTCACCGGCCGAGGGGACCTTGACGTTGTACGAGCTCTTCAGCGAGGACAGCGCGTCGACCGGCTTGCCGATGACCTTCTTGGAGTTCGGGTACGACTTGATCCCGCTGGTGTTGGGGTGGTCGGCGCGCACGCTCCACTTGGTGCCGGAGTCCGCCGATATGCACTGGCTGCCCGCGCCCGAGCCCCAGATGTTGTTGTAGAGGGTGTAGCCGTTCAGGCTCGTGTTGCCCCATTGGTCGCAGGTGCTCCAGACGGCGGCCTGCGCGGGGGCTGACGCGAGCCCGATCACCGCGCCTGCCGCCAGGGCGGGGGCGAGCAGCAGGCGGGTGAGGGTGCGGCGGGGGTGTCGGTGCATGTGTCGTGTCATGTGGGGTCTCCAGGGTGGGGCGAGGAGTGCCGCGGGCCCGGGGCGGGCCTGCGGTCGTCGTCGGCGCGGCGCAGGACGGCCACGCCGTGGCGGCCGAGGGAGATCGCGTCCTCGGCCTTCCTGCCGGTCAGCAGATCGAGGTGCCGGCCCGGCACGGGCACGGTCACCCGCTGTTCGCCGTGGTGCAGGAGGAACAGGAGATCGCCGCGGCGTACGGCCTCCACCGCGCGGGGGAGGCCTGCGAGCGAAGGCCGTACGCCTGCTTCGGCGGCCAGGCGCACCAGCAGGTCGCGCAGGGCCGCGGGCTCGGGAAGTGTGGACAGGTACCAGGCGCGGTCGCGGCGCAGGACCGCCGGGAGGCCGTCGAGTTCGCCGCCTCGGTACGCGGCGACGGTCACGGCGTCTCCGGTGTCCGCGAGCAGCTCCTCCGACCAGAGGGTGCCGGTGAACTCCCCGCAGTCCACGCGCTCTTCGGCCTCCAGCGGCCACCACTCGTGCACGGTGCGGATGCCGAACAGGGCGCGCAGGCGGGCGTCCATGCCGCCGGGCCGCACCCGGTCGTCCGCGTCGGCGACACCGGTGAGGAAGCCGCAGACGAGAGTGCCGCCGCCGCGCACGTACGCCACGAGGTTGTCGATCGCGGTGTCGGTGAGGAGATACAGGTGCGGGACGACGACCAGGCGGTACGCGGTCAGGTCGTGCTCGGGGTGGGCGAAGTCGACGGGGGTGTTCGCCTCCCACAGCGCGCGGTGCCAGGCGCTCAGTACGTCCGCGTGGTCGACGAGCGACGAGGGCCTGCCGTCCTGCTGGCTCGCCCACCAGGAGTTCCAGTCGTGCAGGACGGCCACAACGGCCATGACGCGGGTGCCCGCCACCTCGGGTCCCACCGCGGCGAGTTCGGCGCCCAGCTCCTTGATCTCCTGGAAGGTGCGGCCGTGCTCGCCGGCGTGGCTGACCATCCCGGAGTGGAACTTCTCCGCGCCCTGGCGGGACTGCCGCCACTGGAAGTAGCAGACGGCGTCCGCGCCGCGGGCCACTGCCTGCCAGGTCCACAGGCGGTTCAGGCCGCGCGGCTTGGGGTGGTTCACCCCGCGCCAGTTGACGGGGCCCGCCGCCTGCTCCATCAGCATCCAGGGGCCGCCGCCCGCCTGGGAGCGCGTCATGTCCTGGACCAGGGCGCCCTGTTGCGCGCCGAGCGGATCGCGCGGGTCGGGGTAGATGTCGACGGAGACGACGTCTTCCTGCGCGGCCCACGACCACGCGTCCTGCCCCGACCACAGCGGCATGAAGTTGGTGGTGACCGGCAGGTGCGGGGTGTGCGCGGTGACGATGTCACGCTCGGCGCGGAAGCATTCGAGCAGGGCGTCTGACGTGAAGCGCTTGAAGTCCAGGACCTGCCCGGGGTTCTTCAGGTAGTGGGCGCGCCGCGGCGGCAGGATCTCCGCCCAGCCGTCGTAGCTCTGGCCCCAGAAGGCGGTGCCCCAGGCCGTGTTGAGCGCGTCGAGCGAGGTGTACTTCGCCATGAGCCAGCGGCGGAACGCGACCGCCGCCTCCTCGCCCCAGTCGTAGGTGCAGTACTCGTTGTTGATGTGCCACATCGTGAGCGCGGGGTGGTGCGCGTACCGGGCCGCCAGATCCTCGGTGATCTCGGCGGCGTAACGGCGGTAGACGGCGCTGGAGTGCGCGAAGTGCTGGCGCGAGCCCCACCACTCGACCTGCCCGTTCTCGTCGCGGGGCAGCGTCTCGGGGTGCAGGCGGCCCAGCCACGGCGGGGGAGCGGAGGTCGGCGTCGCGAGCACGACGCCGATGCCGTTCGCGTGCAGCAGGTCCATCAGGCGGTCAAGCCAGCCGAAGTCCCGCTCTCCGGGCCGGGGTTCGAGCCGGGCCCAGGAGAAGACGCCGAGCGTGACCGTGTTGACCGATGCCTCGCGCATCAGGCGTACGTCCTCGCGCCAGACCTCCTCGGGCCACTGCTCGGGGTTGTAGTCGCCGCCGAACAGGATCCGGCCGCGGGTGGTGTCGTCGAGGGAAGGCATCGTGGGGGTCAGCCCTTCACTGCGCCGGTGAGCATGCCCTGCTTGAAATGCCGCTGCACGAACGGCGAGAGGACGGCCACCGGCAGGAGCGCCAGGACCATCACGGCCATCTGGATGGCGAGCGGCGACAGATGCCCGGTGTTGATGGCCTGGGACAGGCCCGTCGGCTTCTGCTGCTTGATGACCAGCTGCTGCATGACGTTCTGCAGCGGCATCATGTCCGGGTCGCTGAGATAGATCGACGCGTTGAACCACGCGCTCCAGTAGCCCACCGCGTAGAAGAGGGTGATGACCGCGATGACCGCGCGGGAGAGCGGCATCACGATGCGCCACAGGATGCGCAGGTCCCCGGCGCCGTCGATGCGGGCGCTCTCGATCAGCTCCTGTGCCGTACCCATGAAGAACGCCCGCAGCACGAGGATGTTGAAGACGTTCAGGGCGCTCGGCAGGACCAGCGACAGATAGGTGTCGGTG
>NZ_JBNNJZ010000554.1:0-5253 GCF_050270335.1 Streptomyces sp. NPDC059900 | reverse complement strand
TCTGCGTACTCCCCGACTACTACCGCTCGGACGTGGCCGCTGCGTTGACCGAACGGCTCGGGCGTGGGCGCGGCGCCGATGGCCGTCCCTCGTTCTTCCACCCCGACAACTTCAGCTTCGGCCAGCCGGTCACCCTGAGCGCACTCCTCTCCGCCGCGCAGGAGGTCGAAGGGGTCCACTACGCCGAGCCCGTCGCGTTCCGGCGCCGCGGCGCGGCCCGGCCGCCCGTAACGGCCCCGGCGCAACTATCCATGGGCCGACTGGAGATTGCCCGTCTCGACAATGATCCCAGCTTCCCCGACCGCGGGACCCTGGTCCTGGATGTGGAGGGCGGCCGATGAGCGACGGCTGCGGACGCGAGTGTTGCACGGGCCTGACCGACGAGACTCCCGTCGAGATCGTCAACCGGCCGGGGCTGCCGAGCATCGCCTACCGGGCAGGGACCTGGACGACGTTCCGGGCGAGCATGCACGCGAAACTGTCACGGTCCGCGGCGCTGTCGGCGCTGCGTACCCGCACGGACGACGATCCGGCCGTCGCGATCATCGACGCCTGGGCGGCAGCGGCCGATGTGCTCACCTTCTACACCGAGCGGATCGCCAACGAGCACTACCTGCGCACCGCGACCGAGCACCGGTCCGTCTGCGACCTCGTCTCATTGATCGGATACCGGCTCGCCTCGGGGGTGGCCGCACACACTTGGCTCGCGTTCACCCTGGAGACCGCGGCGGGGGCCCCGGCGGTGGCCGTGCTGCCGTCCGGAGTGCGTGTGCAGTCGCTGCCGGGCCCTGGGGAACTGCCGCAGACATTCGAGACGACCCAGGAGGTGGCGGGGGTCGGGGCGTGGAACCGGCCCCGCGTGAGTCTGACGCGCCCGCGCACACCGCGTACCGGCGACTCGACCGTGCTGTTCGACGGCGCGGCAACCGGCCTCGGGCCGGGAGACAGCCTGTTGTTCGTGGCCGGACGGCAGCCGTGGACGGCGAAGGCCGCCCGATGGGCCAAGGCCCGTGTCGTGGAGGTGACCGCCGACCCGGTTGCCCGGCACACCCTGGTCACGTTCGGCCCGCAGCTGACCGGCCTCGACCTCGTGGCGGGCGACGAGGTGACCGTGCATGTGCTGGAGCGGCAAGCGGCCCTGTTCGGTTTCAACGCGCCCGACCCGCGCCTGTTCGAGAAGTCGGTCGCCGCGGGCCTCGGAAATGCGCTCAAGCTGACCGGATCCCGGCTCGACTGGAACTTCACTCCGCCCAAGAAGGACGACGTCAGGCTCGACGGTCTCTACGAGGGTGTCGGCCCGGCCACCTGGGCGGTGCTGACGACCGGCAGCACGTCAACCCTCGGCAGGGTGACGTCGGTTGCGGTCGCATCGACTGCTGACTACGGCCTGAGCGGGCGCGTCACCGCCCTTGCCCTCGATATCCCTGACACTGACGTCTCCGACAGCAACGAGGCCGCCCCCGCGTGGGTCGACACCCGGCAGACCGTGGTCGAATTCCACAGCCGGCGGCTACCGCTCGCCGACGTGGCGGTCGACGAGCCGCTGAGCGGTCCGGTCATTCCCCTGGCAGCGCCGCTGCCGCCGTCCGCCGACCGTCAGGTCCTCGTACGCGGCAAGCGCGCCCGTGCGCGCTTTCGCTCCGCTCTCCCCGCTCCCCTGCTCGACGTCACCGTCCTCTCCGTACGGGCCGCCGCCGAACCGCCCGGTCAGCTGCGATGGACGGTACGCACCGACGACGGCGACGACCACACCGTCGTCGACCTGCCGGGCGCGGTGACCTACCTGCCCGCCCGCGCAAGCGACGAGGTCATCGGAGAGGTCGTCACGGTCGCGGGCACGACCACACCGGTCCCGCCGGCCGAACTCGTCCTGCGCACGCCGCTCGGCAACGTCTACGACCTGCGGGGAGCAACGCCCGTCGAGCTCTACGGCAACGTGGCCGCCGCGACCCACGGCGAGGCCGTCGTCGGCGAGGTGCTCGGCGGCGCCGACGCGGCGCGGCCCTTCCAGCAGTTCACGCTGCGCCGCAAGCCACTGACCTTCGTACCCGCCCAAACCTTCACCGGCGGCGCATCGACGCTGCAAGTACGGGTCAACGGCGTCGTGTGGCACGAGATCCCCACCCTGTACGGGGCGGGCCCCCGCGATCGGGTCCACGTCACCCGCACGGCCGACGACGGGACGACCACCGTCCTGTTCGGCGATGGGACGACCGGTGCCGCCGCGCCCACCGGAGCCGACAATGTGACCGCCTCCTACCGCTGCGGCATCGGCACTCCGGGCAACGTAGGAGCCGACCGCCTCACGCTGCCCATGGTCCGGCCGCTCGGCCTCAAGGCCGTCACCAACCCGCTGGCGGCCGGCGGAGGCCAGGACCCGCAGTCCATGGCCGACGCCCGCGTCAACGCCCCGCGCAGCGTCCTCACCCTGGGCCGGGTGGTCTCCCTCCAGGACTATGCCGACTTCGCCACCGCCTACGCGTCGATCGGCAAGGCCGCCGCCCACTGGACCTGGGACGGCACGCGCCGGGGTATCGCCGTCACCATCGCCGCCGCAAGGCCGGGCACGCCCTCGCCCGCCCTTCTCGATTCCCTCGAACAGGCGCTGCTGGCCGCGGGAAACCCACGCGTTCCCCTGGTCGTGGCAGACCACCGATCGGCGGCCTTCGCCGTCCGGGCGGCACTGCGGGTGGCCGCCGACCACGACGCGGCACAGGTGCGCGACGGCGTGGCAGCGGCCCTGTCGGCCGCCTACTCCTTCGAGGCGCGGACCTTCGGTCAGGACGTGCCGCTCAGCGAGGTGACCAAAGTGATCCATGCAGTCGACGGGGTGGTGGCGGTGCGGTTCGACGCGTTACACCGGCAGGACGAAGCGATCACGCTGAGCACCCGTCTCACGGCGTACGCACCACTCCCCGGCTCACCGCCGGACGCGTCTCCTGCCGAGATCCTCACCCTCGCCGCCGACGCACTGGATCTGGAGGTGGGGTGGTGAGCGTCTCTCCCGACCACCTGTACGACCTGCTGCCCGCCCTCTATCGCGAGCGCGACAGCGCCTCCGGCGGGGCGCTCAAGCAGTACCTGCGGCTGCTCACCGACGAACTGGCGGTCGTCGCCGACGGGATCGACCAGCTCTACGACGACTTGTTCGTGGAGACGGCCGCGCCATGGGTGCTGCCCTACCTGGCTGACCTGATCGGCCTGCAGGGGCTGCCGGGAGAGAAGACCACAGGTTCGACACCGCGCGCCGAGGTCGCCAACACCATCGCCTACCGGATGCGCAAAGGTACGGCGGCCGTACTCGAGCAGGTCGCCCGTGACACCACCGGGTGGCCTGCCCGCGCCGTCGAGTTCTTCGAACTCCTGGCGACCACCCAGCACATAAACCACGTACGACCGGGCAACCACTGCACGGTCGCCGTGCGCGGGGCGGCTCGGCTCGAGCAGCTCGGGACCGCATTCGAGCGGGGCCGGACGGCGCGCGACGCCGACTTCGTCCACCTGCCCGAGATGCGGCGCATCGCAACCGGCCGCGGGCGCTACAACCTCCCGAACGTGGGCCTGTTCCTGTGGCGTCTCAAGGCCTACCCGGTGACCAGGGGAACCCTCCGCCCTCTCGCCCCCGGTGAGGAGCACCTCTTCCTGCTCGACCCGCTGGGCGCGCCCGTCCAGCTCTTCACCTCGCCCGTCACCGAGACCGAAGTCAGCCACCTGGCCGACCCTCTCAACGTGCCCGCGCCGCTCACCCGCCGGCTCATGGACGCCGATCTCGGGTCCTACTACGGCCGCGGCCTGTCGGTCCATCTGCCCGATGCCGCCCTCTCCGACGTCGTCGAGGTGTGCGACCTGCGCGACGTGCCGGGCACAAGTCCATGGGCCCACACGCCGGTTCCGACAGGGCGGGTGCGCATCGATCCTGTGCTCGGCCGCGTGGCATTCGGAGACGCGCGCGAAAGTCCGCCCGTCGCCACGTACTTCCGCGGATTCAGTGCCGACCTCGGCGGCGGAGAGTACGACCGGGTCGACAGCTTCGCCCCTGTCGCGGACCGGCCGCTGGTCTCGGTGGCAGCGGGCGGCGCCGATCACACCAGCGTCGCCGGCGCACTGGCGGCCCTGCCACCGAAAGGCGGGGTTGTCGAGATCCGCGACAACCGCCGCTACGCCGAGGCTTTCGCCGTGACCGCCGACTCAGGAACGGTCGAACTTCGCGCCGCCGACGGATTCCGTCCCACGCTCTCGCTGCCCGACGACCTGGACGTCACGGTCACGGGCGGCGGAACCGTGGCCCTCAACGGGCTGCTCGTGGCCGGGGGCGCCGTACGTGTCTCCGGGGACGGCCGCCTCGCCCTACGGCACTGCACTCTCGTCCCCGGCATCGACGTGGACGGCGCGGGCGATCCCGTGCGGCCGGGCACGCCCAGCCTGTGGGTGAGCACGCCAGAGACCTCCGCCGTCGTCGAGCGCAGCATTCTCGGCGGTGTCCGCGGGCACCTCGACGCCGAGGTCTCGTTCGCCGACTGTGTCATCGACGCCGGTGAATCGGGCATCGCCTACGCCTCCACCGATGAGCAGCCGGCTGCGACGGGCGGGGCGGCCGTCACGTTCGACGCGTGCACGATCCTTGGCCGGGTCCACGCGCGCATCCTGGACCGTCTCTCGAACTCGATCGTTCTGGCACGGGTGCCGGCCACCGATGCGGCCCACTGGTCGAGCCCGGTCCTCACCGACAGGCGACAGCGCGGCTGCGTCCGCTTCTCCTCGCTGCCTCCCGGATCACGGACTCCGCGCCGCCATCGCTGCGTCCCCGAGGACGAGCGGCTGCGGCCGGTGCTGGCATCAGCCCGGTACGGCGACCCCACGTACTGCCGACTCGACCGGCACACGCCTGAAGCGGTGTGGTGCGGCGCGGACGACGAGGCGGAGCTCGGCGTCTTCCACCACCTGCGGCAGCCCCGACGGGAGGCCTACCTGCGCATGCGCCTGGACGACTACCTCCGCTTCGGGCTCGAAGCGAACCTGATCGACGCGACCTGAGAGGAGCGGGATGAAGGGCGACTTCAGCCGAAGGACCCACGACCCGCGCAAGCACTACAGCGCGGTGCTCCATGAGCAGGGCCGCGTTCTCACCGACGCCGACTTCGACGAGGAGCACCAGATCGTCACCGGCGCACACGAGACCGCCGTCGCCGACCTGGCCGGGGCACGCGGCGTGCCCATGGGCGCGGCGGGGTTCGAGGTGACGAGCCCGGACGG
>NZ_JBNNJZ010000553.1:0-5259 GCF_050270335.1 Streptomyces sp. NPDC059900 | reverse complement strand
GTCGTAGACCGAGCGTCCTCCTTGCAGCAGCGAGGCGAGCCGTTCCAGGCCGAGCCCGGTGTCGATGTTGCGCTGGGGGAGCGGCACGAGGGAGCCGTCGTCGAGGCGGCGGTGGCGCATCATCACGTGGTTCCACACCTCCACCCAGCGGTCGTCGCCGGTCGGCGTGGACTGCGGCGGGGTGTCGCCGGTCCACAGGAAGATCTCGGAGTCGGGGCCGCAGGGCCCGGTGGGCCCGTTGTCCCACCAGTTGTCCTCGACGGTGAGTTCCACCGGCAGTCCGCGCTCCTGCCACAGTTCCAGGGAGGAGAGGTCGGGCCCGGTCTGTCCGTCGCCGCCGAAGACGGTGACGTGCAGCAGGCGGGGGTCGATGCCGAACCCGTCGGTGAGCAGCCGGTATCCCCAGTCGAGGCTCTGCGGTCCTTCGTAGTCGCCCAGCGACCAGGTGCCGAGCATCTGGAAGACGGTCAGATGGGTGGGGTCGCCGACCTCCTCCAGGTCCGTAGTGCGCAGACAGCGCTGCACATTGACCAGCCGCCTGCCGAGCGGATGAGGCCGGCCCTCCAGGTACGGGGTGAGGGGGTGCATGCCCGAGGTGGTGAAGAGGACCGGGTCACCGGAGGGCGGCAGCAGGGTCGAGCCGGTGATCCTGCGGTGGCCCCGCTCCTCGAAGTACTCGACGAATCTGCGGACGATGTCGTCGGTGCTCATCCAAGGGGTGGGGCGGGTGTCCGTCGGGGTGTTCATGCGGGTGTTCATGAGGTGGCTCCTTCGCATATGTGTGCGCATATGCAGTGGGGAGGCACCGGACAACGGGTCCGCGCACCGGAGCCGGGGCTGGAACGCCTCGGAAAAAGCAGAACACCGGCGGACCGTGTCCGGTCGCCGGTGGAAAGGGGGCAGTACGTCAGGCGGCGGCAACCGGCGAGCTGGGCGCTCGCGCGGTCGCGGTGGTCATCAAGCCGGTGACGTTCATGCGGCCGACGATAACGCGCGCAGATCCCGGCTGCATCCGGTTTTTCACCGGGGGAGAGGACTGTCACGGGCCTCGCCCCGCGGACGGGCCCGCGCCTACGTTCCCTCCATGAGGCCCGCTCACGTCGCCCACCCCTTCACGGCCGTCGACAGCCAGCCGCGGCCGGGGGAGCTCGTCGACCCCGACTACGCCACCCAGGTCCTGGACATCGAGGACCAGCACCTGGCCGCCCGGGTGCTGCGTTTCCGTGCCCAGTCCGGCCTGCGCAACGGCACCCTGGCCCACCGCCATCCCGGAATGCTCGCCGCTCGCGGCCTGGAAGAGGTCGCGGTGGAGGCCCGGATGCTCGTCGTGCGGGATGCCGGGGCCGTCGACAACGTGCTGGGGCTGCGGAGTTGGGCGCACACCGCGGCCGCACGCGGACACCTCGACCCGGCGGACGCGGACAGGTTCGTGGTCCGGTTCGACCGGGCGGTCTCCACCGGACGCTTCACCTACGCGGTGACCTTCTTCCTGGCTTCGGGAACACTGCGAACACTGCCGAGCGCCTGAACCGACGGTCCGGGACCCTCAGGGGCGCCGGCCCCACGCGGAGATCATCGGTGACGTGGTGAGATCGAGGCGGCCCGCGGTGACGCTCGCGAGATGCCGGTCGATCTCCTCGTCGGTCGCAAGGCCCGCCTCGACCAGCCGGTCGCGCACCTGCCGGACCGTCGCCGCCTCCAGGACGTCGCAGGCCGCCGACGTGATCGGGAAGTAGGCGTCCGCGGCGACATCGGCCAGGCCCGCCTCGCGCAGCAGCCTGGGCACCTTGCGCCCGTAGGCCAGGTCGGCTCCGCGCGCCGCGAGCAGCGAGCGGAAACCGGCCCGCAGCCGGTTGGCCAGGGCCTGCTCGGGCCCGTACTCGTCCAGGCAGATCAGCGGCTGCGCTGCGGGATCGGCGTCTTCCACCAGAAGCCACCCGCCGGGCCGCAGCGCGCCGGCCATGGCGCGCAGCGCCTGCTCCCTGTCGGCCACATGCACGAGGACCAGCCGTGCGTGGACGAAGTCGAAGCCGCTCACCGGCGCTGCGTCCCGGCCCACGTCGTGGCGCAGCACCTCGATGACCCCGCCTGCCGCCGCGGAGGCCCATGACGTGTCGATGTCGGTCGCGAGTACCCGCCCGGTCGGCCCGACCCGGTCGGCCAGCCATGTCACCACCGAGGAGCCGCCCGCCCCGACCTCCCAGCACTGCCAGCCCGAGGTGATCCCCAGGGCCTCGATGTGCCGGAAGGTGGTGGGGTCGAAGAGCTCGCCGAGCGCGTCGAAGCGGGTGCCCGCCTCGGACTGCGCGTTGTCGAGGAGATAGCCGCTGTCGCTCTGGGGGTCCGGTGCAGGGTGCGTCATGGGGGGATTGTCCCCCGCGCCTTCCGTTGCCCTGTGCCTCTGCTGGTGCCTCTGACTCCTTGCGGTTCGTCACTTAGTGACATAGTGTCGTTTGGAGACAGCAAGGGTGAAGGGTGGCAGGGAGCCATGGCGACGGAGAAGCGCGGCAGCGGCGGAGGAATGAGCGAGCAGCGGCGCGCGCGGCTCCGTCTGGAGATCTCCCGGGAGGCGGCGCGCCTGTTCTGGGACCAGGGAGTGGCCGGCACGAGCGGCGACCAGATCGCGGAGGCCGTGGGCCTGTCCACGCGCACCATCTGGCGGCACTTCCGCAGCAAGGAGAGCTGCGCCGAGCCCATCGTCATGCAGGGCGTCGTCACCCTGCTGAGCGTGCTGCGCAGCTGGCCCCGGCAGAGCTCCCTGGAGGACCATCTGACCACCGAGCTGACCAGACTCCGGCAGGAGGGGCCGCCCGTCGACCTCGCCGACGAGATGCTCGCGATGAAGATGATCCGGCTCGCCGACACCGAACCGGCGCTCCGCACGGCCTGGCTGATGGCCTGCGACCAGACGGAACGGGAAATGTGCTTGATCATCGGCGGCCGGCTGGGGAGGCCCGCCGGTGACCTGGACGTGCGGATGCACGCCGCGTCCGCCGCCGCGGTCATCCGGGTCCTCGACGAGCACATCGGCGCCGCCATCCTGAGCGACGCCGATCTCACCGAGTTCACCGACATCACGGCCGTGTCGCGCAGATACGCCCACGGGGTCCGCACGGCCACCGGCGGACTCGTCGGTGACCCCGTCGCCTGAGGTCATCCGGACCGAGGCGCACCGCAGCACGCCGCACCGCGGCGCACAGAAGCGAACCGCAGCAAGGCGACCCGCACCACGGCAAATCCGGGAGGGAATTCCGTATGTCCGACACCCCGCGCGAGGTCCCGCATCTCGCCGTCGAGGACTTCTTCGGCGCACCGGTCCGCGCCAACGCATCGATATCGCCCGACGGCACCAGGATCGCCTATCTGGCGCCCTGGCGGGGGCGGTTGAACGTATGGGTGGAGAGCGTCGACGGCGGCGGGCAGGCGCGCTGCGTCACCGCCGACGGCAACCGCAGCGTGCACACGTACCACTGGACCGACGATCCGCGCTGGCTGCTCTACGAGCAGGACGGCGACGGCGACGAGAAATGGCACGTCTACCGCGTCGACCTGGACAACGCCGACGCCGAATCGGCGGACCCGGCAGCCGGGGCCGTCGACCTCACCCCGTTCCCCGGAGCCACGGTCGCCGGGTTCGAGATGTCCGCCTCCCGGCCGGGCAAGGCACTCCTGCACCTGAACCACAGGAACCCCGCCGAATTCGACCTCTGCGAAGCCGACATCGCCACCGGCGAGCTGACGATCCTCGCCGAGAACCCGGGGCACGTCGCCGGCTGGCTGTACACCCCCGGCGGCGACCTGTACGCCCAGACCCTGACGGCCGACGGCGACATCGAGCTGGCCCAGTGGGAGATCGGGACGGGCGCGCTGCGCGTGGTCACCACCTTCGAGGGCTCCGACCACCCGCTGAACGTCTGGCCGTTCCAGCTCACCCCCGACGGCACCGGCGTATGGATCGGCTCCCACCGGGACACCGACCGCACCTGCCTGGCCCGCCTCGACCTGGCCACCGGAGAGCAGACCGAGGTCGACAGCCACCCGGAGTTCGACCTGGACACGCGCGCCGTCGTCTTTCCCGCCCTGCCGTCGCCGCTCATCCGTGACCGTGCCACCGGAGAGCTGATCGGCGCGCGCTACCTCGGCGAGCGGCAGGTGATCCACCCGCTGGACGCGCACTTCGCCGAAGTGCTGGAGAACCTGGAGAAGCTGTCCGACGGGGACCTCGCCACGATGTCGTCCGACGCGAGCGGACAGCGCTGGGTCGTCCGGTTCACCCACGACCGTGACCCCGGGGCCACCTTCTTCTACGACCACGCCACCGGCGAGAGCCGCCTGCTGTTCCGGCCCTTCCCGCACCTGGACCCCGAGGTCATGGCCCCGATGACGCCGGTCACGATCCGCGCGCGCGACGGCCTGGACCTGCCCTCGTACCTGACCCTGCCGGTGGGCGTCGAGCCGGCCGGCCTCCCGCTGGTCCTCCTCGTCCACGGCGGCCCGTGGTCGCGCGACAGCTGGGGCTTCAACCCCGTCGCGCAACTCATCGCCAACCGCGGCCACGCGGTCCTCCAGGTCAACTTCCGCGGATCGACCGGCTACGGCAAGGCGTTCCTCAAGGCCGGCATCGGGGAGCTGGCGGGCAAGATGCACGACGACCTCATCGACGCCGTCGACTGGGCCGTCGACCAGGGGTACGCGGACCGCGAGCGCGTCGCGATCTTCGGCGGGTCGTACGGCGGATACGCCGCGCTGGTCGGCGTCACCTTCACCCCGGACGTCTTCGCCGCCGCCATCGACGCCTTCGGCATCTCCAACCTCGTGACCTACCTGGGCTCGCTGCCCGAGTTCGCGAAACCGCAGCTGGTCAACAACTGGTTTCTCTACGCGGGTGATCCCGGCGACCCGGAGCAGAAGGCGGACCTCCTCGCGCGCTCGCCCCTCGGCAGGGTGGACCAGATCCGCACACCGCTGATGGTGATCCAGGGCGCCAACGACGTCCGCGTCGTCAAGGCCGAGTCCGACCAGATCGTCGACGCGCTGCGCGCCAGGGGCGTCGACGTCGAGTACATGGTCAAGGACGACGAGGGCCACGGCTTCGTGAACCCCGAGAACAACATCGACATGTACCGCGCGGCCGACCGCTTCCTCGCCCGCCACCTCGGCGGACGAGCGGACTTTGGTGCGTGAGACCCGCATACCGGCACCCTGAGGAAGAGACATGCATCTGACGCTGCCGCAAAGCCTCTACCTGCTCTGCTACAC
>NZ_JBNNJZ010000552.1:0-5262 GCF_050270335.1 Streptomyces sp. NPDC059900 | reverse complement strand
GGCCCACGCTCTGCTCCGGTTCGTCCGCGAGGGCGTCACGCGCATCGAGCACCCCCATGTCGTGGCGCCGTCCGGCTGGGCCGCAGCCGACGACCGGGTTCTGATCGCCATGGACCTGGTGGGCGGCGGCACGCTGGCGGGCCTGGTCGGCGACTACGGCCCGCTGCCGTCCCGCTATGTGCTCACACTCGTCGACCAGGTCCTCGCCGGACTCGAAGCCGTCCACGCCCAGCGGATCGTGCACCGGGACATCAAACCGGGCAACCTCCTGCTGGAGGCCACCGGGCTGGAACAACCGCGGGTGCGCATCGGCGACTTCGGGCTCGCGCACCAGGCCGGCGAGGTCCGCATCACCCAGGTCGACCAGATCATCGGCACCCCGGGCTACATCGCCCCCGAACAGTACGACGGTGCCGAGCCGGACCCGCAGTTCGACCTCTTCTCCGTGGGCGTGGTCGCCCTCCACCTGCTCCAGGGAGAAGACCTGGACGCTGCCGGCCTCGCCCGGGCCTTCGACGGCGACGGCACGCCACTGGCCGCCCCCGAGCAGGTTCCCGATCCGTGGTGGCAGGTGCTTTCCGCGCTGCTGCACCCGGACCCGCGGCAGCGGCCGCCCAGCGCGGCCCAGGCCCGCGCGGCCCTCGCCGCGATCGCACCGCGGCTGCCCCAGCCGGACAGCGACAGCCCGATCGAGGTATTCGACCAACTCCCGCCCCTGCCCGATGGCTTCGGCCCCACCGGCCCGATCACCACCCATACCGCACCGCCCGTTGCCCCGACGCCCCAACCGACAACCCCCACCTCGCAACTGCGCCGCCGCACACCCGCGCCCATCACCCCGCTGCCTGAGCCCGCACCGCCCGTTGCCCCGACGCCGCAGCCGGCAGCCCCCACCATGCAGCTGCGCCGCCGCGCACCCGCGCCGAGCGCCTCGCGGCCCGGGTCCGTACCCGCACCGGCGCCCCTGACGGCCGCCGCAACCACACCACCGCGCATGCCCGACGCGGGCGCGGTGCACCGCCCCGCCGGCGTGCCGTCCGGGACGCGTCTGCTCGCCGTGCTCGGTCTGCTGTTGATCGGTCTGGGCATCTGGGCCTGGCTGGCCTGAACTGGCCCAGCGGCGCAACAGGGTTGTGGGGTCGCCGGCGCCGCGGACTCGCTCGTCTCGCGGTCGCACGGTAGCCGCTCCCCACCTCAGCTACGGGGCGCCGCATCGGGTCTTGCCGGCCGCGGCATTACCGGCGCGGGCGGCTCGGACATCTGGGACGCCGGCAAGCACCCGCACCGGCTCGTGGCCGCACGGGCCCAGGTGGCTACGCCGTCCGGCGCCGCGCGCGCAGCACGCGGCCGGCCGCAACGGCCAGGAGCAGCACACCGGCGGTGCCCGAGCCGATCGCCAGCATCTTCCTCCCCTCCCCATCTGCCGTCGCGGCTGCCGCGGGGCGTTTCCCCGGCTGCGCAGGAGGCTGAGCCCCGGGGACCTGGAAGATGCCCGGGTCGCCGGCGTAGACGGGCCGTGTACGGGCCGCGCCTTCGACGCCCAGGCGCACCGTCAGTCGCAGCGGTGTCCTGCCCCAGGTGGGGGCGAGCTCGGGGGAGGCGGTCACCTGCACGAAGTACCAGCCGGGAAAGCGCATTGCCGCCGTCTTGCGTTCTCGGTTGGTCCTGTTCTCGTATGCCACGGCCGGCAGCGGGTCCATGCGGGCGCTGGCGGGCTCGCCGTGGTAGCTCGCCGAGCTGCCGGCCACCTTCATGCGTGCTGGGTTGTAGACCGTGAGCGACAAGGCGTTGGTCACGTACGGTCCCTTCTTCTGCCCGGCGAGCTCTGCGGCGACTGTCAGCCGCTGTCCCCAGTCGACCGGGACCCTGTAGAACCGCGACTGCCCCGGGACGATCTCGCCGGCCGCGGCGCCACCCCGTACCCGTGCCGCGACCGCGAACCCTGCCCCGCCCTGCACTGCGGCCGGGGTGCCGTCCGGCACGAGGGGACGGGGGAAGCGCGCGGCGGGGTCGTCGGCTCGCGATTTCTTCAGCGGAGGCTCGGCGTCGACCCGCAGATCAAGCCCCCACGGGGCGCTCCCGGCGCGCTGCCGGTAGCGGGAGACGGCCACGTAGTAGGTGCCGGCTTGCTGGCACTTCGCCTCCGCCGCGTCCTCGGCCGAGGCGATCATGCGGCTCGTGGAGGCGGCGAGCGGCTGCGCGGATCCGATCGCGAACCCCGCACCCTGACGATCACAGCGGTGGCCGTCGGCGTCCAGAAGCGAGACGCGCAGCGAGTCCGTCGGCGTGCGCTCAGCCCCGGTGCCGGGGCCGGGGACGCCCACCACCGACACATACGTGTGTGACGTCGCGTCGAGCGCGACGCGGAAGTAGACCGGTTCGCTGCCCGAGAGCGTGCTGCGATAGGGCGTGCCATTGGCAAGCTTGTGGGCGCCGAGCAAACTGGAACTACCGCGGACGGTGCGCGCGTCGGGATCGTAGCCGTAGGAGTGCGGCTCCGGGGCCGCGTGCGCCGGCGGAACCGCCAACGCGCAGACAAGGACCGCCACCCCCGCCCAAACCCGTAACTGGGCCCTGTACCGTGCCCCCACCGAGTCCCTCCCGACCGCCGTGCTTGCACTGTGCGCTGCTCCGCCGCGCCCTCAACTCGGCGGCGGCTCGTACGCGTGACCGATATCCTGCCGTCTGCGGCGCTGGCTGTCCGGCCGTCTTGGCGGCTGGCCGGGAAGTGGCCGGTGGAGCAGTTGTCCTGCACAGCGGGAGCAGTGCGGGGTGCCGGGGGCGGAACTGTATCGAGTCGGGTCCCGAGCCAGGGGTTGTACGTGTGCTGACGATCAGCTGCCGAGTACGTCCATGAGGTGATCGTCGAGATCGGTGACGAAGTCCTCACGCCGCCAGGGCCGCAGCTCATCGCGGGCGTGTCTCAGCCTGAGCGCGGGCACTCGGCCGCCGGTGGCGCTTGCTGCGGTCACGCACTTGTGGAGCAGTTCTGCCGCGGCGCGCGGATCGTCCATCCGGATCCGGGCCAGCGCCTGGTCCGTTGTGATGATGGCCCGCTGTACCTGCTCGCGCGGGCCAGTGAGCGCGTCGGCCGAGTCGGCGAACTGATCGTGCGCGATGGTCGGGTCGCCGGCGTACAACTGGCACACCCCCTCGAAACCGCGCAGGTGCCCGTGCGAGAACGAGGCGGGGGCCGGGTCATCGGTGTGGTCGGCGTCGAGGTCATACCATGCAAGCCCCAGCGCAGCCTGAGACTGGCGCTCGAGCCCGGCGCGGGCGGCGAGTTCTGCTTGCAGGGCGTGGGCGCGTGCGCGCACCAGGGGGGAATCGCCGGATCGTGCCGCGCGGACGGCACAGTCGGCCAGGCGCCGGGCGTCCTCAAGGCCCTGCGCCGAGTAAAGGGCGACTAGCGCATTGCTCAGGTGTACGATCGATCGCCGCCACGGCTGTCCAAGGCATTCGGCCTCGCCTGTGGCTTGCGCGTACAGAGCGCGGGAGGCGGCATCGTCCCGGGTCTCGAAGGCCAGCCGTCCGGCGAGTGCCCAGGCCATGACGGCTGTCTCCCGCAGCGCGGGCATGACTGAATCCGGCACGGCTGCGCGCAGCAGTTGACGGCACGCTTCGACGGCAGGGGAAAGGATCAACTGCAACCGCACGAAGGGGAGCGAGCCCACCTGTGCGTTGACGTCTGAGACCACTGATGCGAGCCCGGCCACGGTTGCCTCATCGGCGCGTGAGGGATCGGCAAGGGCGGTGCCCAGCGTGGCCTGCAAGCCGGGGGAGAGGAGGGCGAGCATCCCGCCCCCGGAATCGGTCGCGGCGCGCATCAGCAGGCTGCGCAGCTCGGCTATGCGCTGCTCGCTCTCCCCGAAGTCGGCCAGGGCTCGAAGGTATTGGGCGAAGTCGGAACCCGCGCCGAGGGCCAACTGGCCGGCGGGAGTGCGGGCGTAGAGGTGGGCGAGGAGGAGCTGGTAGCGCTCGTCCGGCAGGACGGGCACGGGGCATTCCCAGCGGGCGACGGATCGCTGCACGCTGGCTGCCGAGGGGAACGCGCTGCGGGGCTGGTGGAGTTCGGCGGCGATGGCGAGCAGGGCGCGTGCCGCGCCGGACAGGGACAGGCCTCGCCGGTGACGAAGCGCTTTGAGTGCTGCCGCCCCTGCGGCCCGGCCGTCCATTCTCGCCATGGTGGCGCACAACCGGGCTATACGGGCACGATCAGCCGGGCTTTCCCCATATGGGCTGTGTAGTCGAGCGTCTGCCATGTTCCGCTGCTCGGTTCGCTGTGATGCGGGAAGCCGATCGTCATCTGCGCCCGGTCGACCATCCACCGGTTCCGAGCGTGGTACGCGGCCGACGTCAGCTCGGCGGCCTGCAGCTCGACGACTTGCCCGATGCGATCGCGGCACCGAACGATCGCCTGCCGCGCCTCGGCCGGCTGCTGGTCGAGGGTGCCCGGCGTCACCACCGTGATCTGCGCGTGAGAGTTTGCGGCCAGCCACACCAGAGACAGTGAGTCGATCCCCTTTGCGCCGCCGATGTAGAAGTGCGCGTCGCTGGCAAAGGGGCCAAGATACTCGACGAAAAGTCTCGTATATCCCTCGACGCTCCGATGGCTGGTGAGCCGGGTACCGGTGATCGCGACGGTGCGCATCAACATCAACTCCGTGTCATAGGTTGTCATATCCCGCCGCGGGGCAGCCCTTGAGACGGTCGCCTTGTGGACACCGAAGACACGCTACGACTTGCTGCTCACCTGACGGCCCACGGCCCGACGGTGACCGTCAACGGGGCGGAAAGCCGCTTGCGAGTGACGAGCTCTCTGAACGACATGCTTTCCGAAAAGACTGTCGCGACCGGAGACCGCTACGGCACCAGCTTCGACTACGAGATTGGCGGGCGAGGCCACGAACGAGCCTGCGCCGAACGCTTCGCACAACTGCTCGCCGTGGGCACTGCGACCCGGGCTGCGCCTGCACGACCACGTACAGCACAGCAGCAGCCGCAGCGATCCACTCGATCGGAAGCAGGCGAACATGTCGAACGATAGCCGCACGGCAGGCCCGCAGGGGTCGGAGCCCGCAGCGCCAAGGCAACACCCCGTCGGCGCCCTGGTCATCGATTTGCGCCGCCAGTGTCTGGGCCGGGTGATGGGCCATGAAGGCCCCTATCTGCAGCTGCGTCCGCCGGGCGGCGGTCGGGAGTGGGACGCTGACCCTCTCCGGGTGCGGGAAGCGAAGGGGGATGAGGTTCTTCGTGCGGGCG
>NZ_JBNNJZ010000551.1:0-5267 GCF_050270335.1 Streptomyces sp. NPDC059900 | reverse complement strand
CCGCCCCCGCGGCCGGGCGGCTCGCCCCTGGCGGGGCGCGCGCCGGGGGGGGGGGGGGGGGGGGGGGGGCCGCGGGGCCGCGCCGCGGGGCCCGAAGGCTCCGGGGGCGGTGCCGCGCTGGCCTCGGCGCGGGGCCGCTGGGTGCTGGCCTGTGCGGTGCTGGCCTCCGGCATGGCGATGCTGGACGGCACGGTGGTCAACGTCGCGCTGCCCACGCTGGGCCGCGAACTGGACGCCTCCATCGGCTCCCTGCAGTGGGTCGTCAACGCCTACATGCTCACCCTCTCGGCGCTGCTGCTGCTCGGCGGGGCGCTGGGCGACCGCATCGGGCGGCGGCGCACCCTGGTCATCGGCGTGGTGTGGTTCGCGGTCGCCTCCGCCCTGTGCGGGATCGCGCAGGACGCGGGGATGCTCATCGCGGCGCGGGCGTTGCAGGGCATCGGCGGTGCGCTGCTCACGCCGGGTTCGCTGGCCCTGGTGCGCACGTCCTTCCGCCCGCAGGACCAGGCGCGCGCGGTGGGCGCCTGGTCGGGCCTGGGCGGGGTCGCGGGCGCGATCGGCCCGTTCTTGGGCGGCTGGCTGATCGACGGGCCCGGCTGGCGGTGGATCTTTTTGATCAATGTGCCGCTGGCCGCGCTCGTGCTCTTCGCGGTGCGTCATGTGCCCGAGAGCCGCGCCGAGGGCGCCGCGGACCAGCCCTTCGACGTGACGGGGGCGTGCCTGGCCGCCCTGTGCCTGGCGGGCATCAGCTTCGCGCTGATCGGCGCCTCGGGCGAGGCCTCGAAGGCGGCGGCCCTGCTGCCGGGGCTGGGCGGGCTGGCGGCGGGCGTGGCGTTCGTCGTGGTCGAACACCGGCGCCGCAACCCGATGCTGCCGCTGTCCCTCTTTGGCTCGCGCCTGTTCAGCGCGGCCAACGCGATGACGCTGTGCCTGTACGCGGCCATCGGCGGGCTGCTGTTCATGCTGCCGGTGCAGTTGCAGACGACGCTGGGCTATGACGCGCTGCAGGCGGGCACGGCGTCGCTGCCCATCACGGTGCTGATGCTGCTGCTTTCGGCCGCCGCGGGCGATCTGTCGCGCCGGGTGGGGCCCACCCTGCCGCTGGTCGCGGGCCCGCTGGTCGCGGGCGCCGGTGCGCTGTTGATGCTGCGCATCGAGCCCGGCGCCTCCTACGTCACCGGGGTCCTGCCGGCGGTGGTGGTCCTGGGCCTGGGGATGAGCCTGTTCGTGGCGCCGCTGACGGCCACGGTCCTGGCCTCGGTCGACGCCGGGCGCGCGGGCCTGGCCAGCGGCGTCAACAACACCGCGGCGCGGGTGGCCCAGATGCTCGTCGTGGCCGCGCTGCCGCTGGCCGTGGGCCTGTCCGGGACGGCCTACGCCGATCCCGGCGCCCTGAACACGGCGTTCGGCAAGGCGGCGGCGGGCTGTGCGGGCCTGTTCGTCCTGGCGGCGCTCACCGCGGCGGTTTTCATCCGCCCGCAGCCGGCCGCCTGGCACCAGGAGGCGGGCAACACCCCGCGCTGCCGCTCCCATCTGGGCGTCGGCGCACCGCCGTTGGAGCCGGGCCAGGCCTGCGCGGGGGACAAGGGCCGCCTCAGGCCGTCGCCTCGGGTGCGTCGCGCACGAAAAGGGTGACCGAGACGCTCTCGGTGAAGCCGTTGCGCCGCATCAGCGCGGCCGATGCGGTGTTGCGCGACTCGACGTCGGTGACCACCGCGGCGGCCCCGGCGGCGGTCAGTGTCGCGCAGCAGGCCTGCACCAGATGGCTGGCGACCCCGCGCCCCTGATAGGCCGGGGCGCTGGCGATCCACTCCAGGTTGCCCCAGTCCGCACGGTGGTCGAAGCCCATCGAGCCGCAGACGAACCCGGCCAGCACGCCGCTGTCCAGCGCCACCCAGCAGGAGGAGCCCTCGGCGTCCATGTGCCCGGTGATCGCCGAGAGCGACCAGGACGTGTAGGGCTTGACCGCGGTGTCGTACAGCTCGCGGCCCAGGGCCAGGACATCGGCCAGATGGGCGGGAGCCATCCGTTCGAGAACGATCGGGGGCTGCTGGCGGGCGGCGGGCGCGGACACGGGACCTCCCAGGAGACGGGCGCCGGGACCTGCACAAACGCGGGCACGGGGGCCGGCTGCTCCTCACGCTATGAGCGCCCGGCGCGCGCCGCACCCCGGAACCGGCCGCCCCCGGGGCCCCGGGCGGACCGGGGAGCGCTTTAACAGACCTCTGCCGCGAGCGCCTATCGTGGTGCGCATGTCCGCTCCTGAGCTGATCCGCATCGTCTCCCGTTCCTCCCCCATGGCCCTGGCCCAGGTGGAGCGTGTCCGCGCCGAACTCGCCGCGCTGCACCCGGGGATCCGCACCGAGGTCGTCCCGGTGACGACCTCCGGCGACCGCTGGATGGGGGATTTGGCCAAGCTCGGCGGCAAGGGCGCGTTCACCAAGGAGGTCGACGCGGCGCTGCTTGCCGGCGAGGCGGACCTGGCGGTGCACTGCGTCAAGGACGTGCCCGCCGACCGGCCCCTTCCGGCGGGCACCACCTTCGCCGCGTTCCTCAAGCGCGACGACATCCGCGACGCGCTGATCCACCCGGGCGGGCTGACCCTGGACGAGCTGCCCGCGGGCACCCGCATCGGCACCTCCTCGGTGCGCCGCATCGCCCAACTCGCCGCCTCGCACCCGCAGCTGCAGTGCGTGCCGATGCGCGGCAACGCCGGGCGCCGGATGGAGAAGCTGGCCGCGGGCGACGCGGACGCGCTGCTGCTGGCCGTCTCGGGCCTGGAGCGCATCGACCGGATGGACGTGGTCACCGAGGTCCTGTCGGTGGAGGCGATGTGCCCGCCGATCGGCGCGGGGATCCTGGCGCTGCAGTGCCGCGAGGACGACAGTCGCACCATCGACGCCGTCTCGGGCCTGGGCGACCCGCAGGCCTGGCGGGAGGCCACCGCCGAGCGCATGTTCCTGCACGTGCTGCAGGGGCACTGCAACTCCCCCATCGCCGGGTACGCGCGCTGCGAGCCGGGCGGCGATCTCTCGCTGCGCGCCCGCGTGTTCACCCCGGACGGCAAGACGGTCCTCAACGCCCACGAGTGGGCCGGGCCGCTGGACCCGGCGACGCTGGGCACGTCCGTGGCGGTGACGCTGCTGCGCCAGGGCGCCCGCGAGCTGATCGACTCCATTGCGCACTGACGCACGGACACCGGCGGCCCGCAGGCGCACTCAGACGACGGTGACCTGCACGCCGACGGCGGCGATGGCATCGAGCTGCGCGCCGGGCGCGCCGGCGTCGGTGACCAGGGTGTGCACACCGGCGGTCGGGCAGATCCGGGCGAACGTCGCCCTGCCGATCTTGGTGTGGTCGGCGACCACGACGGTGCGGCTGCTGTGCCCCGCGAAGGCGCGGTCGGTGGCCGCCTCCAACTGGTCGTGCGTGGTGCACCCGTGGACGGCGCTGATGCCGTCCACGCCGAGGAACGCGATGTCCGTGTGGTGGTCGGCGAGGGTCTTCTCGGCGATGGGGCCCACCAGTTCGTAGCTCTGGCTGCGGGCGGTGCCGCCGACCACGATCAAGGTGACGGTCGGGCGCAGGACGAGGGCGGCCGCGATGTTCACGGCGTTGGTGACGATCGTGACGGGCCCGCGGTCGGCGAGCAGCCGGGCCACTTCCGTGGTGGTGCTGCCGCCGGTGAGCCCGACCACCGCGCCCTCGGGCACCAGATCGGCGGCGGCCTGCGCGATCGCCTGTTTCTGCGGGGAGCGCTGGTCGACGCGGTGCCGCAGCGGCACTTCGATGCTCAGCGCGCCCAGGACCGCGCCGCCGCGGGTGCGTGCGAGCAGCCGCTGCTCGCTCAGCTGCTGCAGGTCGCGGCGCACGGTGGCCTGCGAGACCCCCAGCAACCCGGCCAGCTGCGCGACGTCCGCGCTGCCCCGGGCGGCGACCTGCTCAAGTATCCGCGCCTGGCGGTCGCTTCTCAGCACGCAGCGAGCATAGACCGCACCGACCGCCATGAGCAGACTCCCGCACAATAGCTGCGCGTTTCTGCGCGAATACGCCAAGTGCTCCGCAGTCCGCGTCCCTTGACATGACTGAAGCTGCTCGCTTAACTCCCTGGCACGCCGGTGCGGAGCACTCGGCGCAGAGGTACGCCCAGCCGGTAGTTGGCCTCGGCCATGAGCCCGGACTAAGTCGCCAGGACCCTTCGCGTGTCCGAGGCGGGGACGTGCCCTCAGACCACCGGAGCTCTGAGATGAGCCTCAATCGTGTTCTGCGCACGGGCATCGCCGCGTCTGCGGCCCTGACGGCCACCGCGGTCGCCTGCCTGCTCGCGCCCTCCACCGCCGCCGCCGACGCGAGCGCCGTCGAGCTGCCCCCGGCGCACACCGGGTTCGACTACCAGATCGGCGGCGCGTACACGCCGCCCGCCGGAGTGAAGGTCGTCAGCCGCGACCGCACGGCCGCCCCCGCACCCGGCCTGTACAACATCTGCTACCTCAACGCCTTCCAGGCCCAGCCGGGAGCGGAGGGAGAGTGGGACGCGGACCTGCTGCTGCGGGACGAGAGCGGCGACGTCGTCTACGACGGCGACTGGGGCGAGGCCGTCCTGGACATCCGCACCGCCGACAAGCGGGAGCGCATCGCGGCCAAGGTCGGCGGCTGGATCGACGGCTGCGCCGACAAGGGCTTCGACGCCATCGAGCCGGACAACTACGACACCTTCACCCGCTTCCCCGACCTCCTGACGGCCTCGCAGGCCAAGTCCTTCGTCAAGCTGCTCTCCGCGCGCGCCCACCAGCAGGGCCTGGCCGCCGCGCAGAAGAACACCCCCCAGCTGGCCGGCGCACGCCAGGAGACCGGCCTGGACTTCGCCGTCGCCGAGGAGTGCGGCGCCTACGACGAGTGCGGCGAGTACACCGCCGCGTTCGGCGACGACGTCGTGGTCATCGAGTACTCCGCCGAAGGGCTGCGCACGGCCTGCGCGGGCTGGGGCGACCAGCTGAGCATCGTGCGCCGCGACCTGGACGTGTCGCCCGCGGGCAGCAGCGGATACCTGCGCCAAACCTGCTGATCCCCGGGCCGTTCCGGGCGCCCGCGCGACTGCTCGCCGCCGGCGCCCGGACACCGGCCCCGACGGCTCGACCTCCCCGCCGTGCGACCTCTGTGTCCCATGGCCCTCCCGCGCCGCGGGCGCACCACGATCCCCCTTGGAGGCAGTGATGGCAGCAGGACCCCGGGCACCGGGCGGATTCTCGCGGCGCAATGTCCTGCGC
>NZ_JBNNJZ010000550.1:0-5271 GCF_050270335.1 Streptomyces sp. NPDC059900 | reverse complement strand
GTCCGCGTCAAGCAGATCTACCGCGAGCACGGCCTGCGGTACGCCGACGAGGAACTGCCCGACTTCCTGCCCGTCGTCCTGGACTTCGCCGCCCGCCGCCCGTCAGCGGGCACCGCCCTGCTCGAGGAGCACCGGGTCGGCCTCGAACTGCTGCGCCTGGCCGTCGCGGCGGCCGACACCCCCTACGCGGCGGTCCTCGAAGCGCTGTGCACCACGCTGCCCGGCCCGTCCCCGCAGACCAGGGAAGAGGCCAAGGCGATGGCCCGCAAGGGGCCGCCGCAGGAACTCGTCGGCATCGGCTCGCCGATGGAGCCCTTCGGCGCGGTCATCGACCTGCCCTGGCCCGCCCGCTCCGCTGACCACGCAATCCCCGAAAGGCCGTCGGCATGACCGATCTCCTCCTGTGGGGCGTGCTGCCCTACGTCTCGATCGCGCTGCTGATCTCGGGCACCGTCTGGCGCGCCCGCTACGACCGCTTCGGGCGCACCAGCCACTCCTCCCAGCTGCACGAGTCGCGGCTGCTGAGGATCGGCTCGCCGCTGTTCCACTTCGGGATGCTGTTCGTCGTACTGGGCCATGTGGTGGGCCTGTTGATCCCGCAGAGCTGGACCGACGCGTTCGGCGTCAGCGACCACACCTACCACCTGGTGGCGGTCGGCACCGGCGCGATCGCGGGCGCCGCGGCCATCGCCGGGATCGCGGTGCTCGTCTACCGCCGCTTCTCGGTGCCCGCCGTACGCCGGGCCACCCTGCGCAGCGACCACCTGATGTACACCTTCCTGCTCGGCGCCATCGTCCTCGGACTCCTGGCCACGATCCTCAACTCCACCGGCGCGACCGGCGATTACAACTACCGCGAGGGCATCTCGCCGTGGTTCCGCTCGCTGTTCGCCTTCTCCCCCGACTACCAGCTGATGGCGGGCGCACCCCTGGCCTTCAAGCTGCACATCCTGTTCGGCTTCACCCTCTTCGCGCTCATTCCCTACTCCCGCCTGGTGCACATGTTCAGCGCCCCGGTGCGCTACGTCTTCCGGCCCTTCGTCGTCTACCGCAGCCGCGACCCACGCCGGCTGACCCCGCGCCCGGAGCGGCGCGGCTGGGAGCGAGCCCGATGACGACCGCTCTCACAGCCCCGGCGCCGGCCGCCCCCGGCAAGCTCGTACGAACGCCCCGGCATGCCGTCGCCGACCGCCCCTTCCTGGTCATCTGGGAGGCGACGCGGGCCTGTCCGCTGGCCTGCCTGCACTGCCGGGCCGAGGCCAACACCCGGCGCAGTCCCTTCGAGCTGGACGGGGCGCAGGCCCGGGCCCTGATGGACCAGATCGCCGCGTTCGGGCGGCCCCACCCGCTGTTCGTCATCACCGGCGGCGACCCTTTCCAGCGCCCGGACCTTGCCGATCTCATCGCGTACGGGACCGGGTTGGGCCTGCGGGTGGCGGTGTCGCCGTCGGGCACGCCCACCCTCACCCGCCGGAACCTGACGGCGGTGCGCGACGCGGGCGCCGTCGCGCTCTCGCTCAGCGTGGATGCCTCCACCGCCGCGCGGCACGATGCCTTCCGGGGCGTCGAGGGGGTCTTCGACCTCACCCTGCGCGGCTGGCGCACGGCCCGCGACCTCGGCCTGAAGGTGCAGATCAACACGACGGTCGCGCGGCACAGCCTCGATGACCTGGCCGACATCGCCGCGCTCGTGCGCCGCGAGAAGGCCATGCTGTGGTCCGGGTTCCTGCTGGTGCCCACCGGCCGTGGCGCCGACCTCGCCTCGCTCACCGCGGCCGAGACCGAGGACGTCCTGCACTTCCTCTACGACTGCGGGGCGTTCCTGGCCACCAAGACCACCGAGGGGCACCACTTCCGGCGCGTCGTGCTCCAGCGGACCGCCCTCGCCGAGCGGGGCGAGACGGCCCGCACCGGGGAGCTGCACGCACGCCTGACGGCACGGGCCGCCGCGCTCGGGCTCTTCGACGGCGAGCGGCGGACCAACCGGCGCCCGCCCATGGACGTCTCCTCGGGGCGCGGCTTCGTCTTCGTCTCGCACACCGGCGAGGTCACGCCCAGCGGCTTTCTGCCGCTGTCGGCGGGCAACACCAAACACCGCCCGCTGACCGACATCTACCGCACCTCCCCGCTCTTCACCGAGCTGCGCGACCCCGCACTGCTGCGCGGCAAGTGCGGCCGCTGCGAGTACCGCTCGGTGTGCGGCGGCTCGCGCTCGAGGGCCTACGCCGTCACCGGCGACTATCTGGCGGCGGACCCGTGGTGTGCGTACGAGCCGGGTGCGCCGGATGCCGCTCGATGTGTCCCGGACCAGGATCCCGCCTTCTCCAAGGAGTTCCCGTGCGCTCAGTGATCATCATCGGCGGCGGCATCAGCGGGCTCGCCGCGGCCTGGGAGCTGCGCGGCAAGGCCGAAGTCACCGTCCTGGAGGCGGGCGACCGCGTGGGCGGCAAGCTGCGCACCGGGACCCTGGCCGGCATCCCCGTCGACGAAGGCGCGGAGTCCGTCATGGCGCTGCGCCCAGAAGCCGTGCGCCTGGCGGAGGAGGTCGGCCTCGGAGACAGTCTGTGCGACCCGGAGTCCGCCCCCGTCACCTTCTGGACGCGAGGCGCCCTGCGTGCACTGCCCGCGGGCCACGTGATGGGCATCCCCGCGGAGCCGGCCGCCCTCTCCGGCAGCGGCCTGCTGTCCGACCAGGGGCTTGCCCGGCTCGCCCGGGAGGAGGCGATCCCCGCGCATCCCGTCCTCACCGAGGGAAGCGACATCAGCATCGCCGGGTATCTCGTGCCCCGGATCGGCCAGGAAGCGGTCGACCGCCTCGTGGAGCCGCTGCTCGGCGGGATCTACGCGGGCCGCACCGACCAGCTCTCACTGCGCTCGGCGCTGCCCTTCCTCGCTCCCGTCGCCGCGTCGGACGAGTCCCTGCTCGCCGCCCTGCGCCGCCGCCGGGAGAGCCAGAGCACGGCGCCGGGGCCGAAGCCCCGCGTGGTACGCGGCCTGGCGGGCGGCACCGGCCGGCTGCCGCGCGCGGTGGCCGCCGCGAGCGGGGCCCGCATCCTCACCAGCAGCACCGCCCTCGCCCTCGATCGCGCCCCGGGCGGCCGCTGGCGGGTGCACGCGGCCACCGAGCACGGTCCGGCGACGCTGGACGCCGACGCGGTGATCGTCGCGCTGCCCGCGCCCGCCGCGGCCACGCTCCTGGGCCCGCACTCCCCGGCCGCCCGGGCCGAGCTCGACGCCGTCCGCTACGCCGGATCGGCCGTGGTCACCATGGCGTTCGCCCGCCGGTGGCAGGACAGCCCCGCGCCGGACCTCAACGGCTTCCTCGTCCCGCCGGTGGACGGCCGCACGATCAAAGCGGCCACGCTGCTCTCCCACAAGTGGGCCTGGCAGCGTGATCAGGCGCCCTCGAAGCTGATCCTGCGCGCTTCGGTGGGCCGGATCGGCGAGGAGCATCTGCTCGGCCTCGACGACCGGCGCCTGGTCACCCTCGCCCGGACGGAACTGAGCCAGGCCCTTGGCCCGATGGGCGACCTGCACGCCTCGAAGGTCACGCGCTGGCCGCAGGGCCTGCCGCAGTACGAGGTGGGGCACGCGGACCGGGTGGCCGCCATCCGCGAGGCGGTCGGCAAGCTGCCCGGTGTCGCACTGTGCGGGGCGCTGTACGAGGGGGTGGGCGTCGCCGCGTGCGTGGCGACGGGGCTCGCGGCGGCCCGGCGCTTGCGGGAGGAGTAGGAGGGCAGCGGTGAGCCGCCCACCCCCGCTGGACAGGGACGGGCGGCTGTTGTCGCTTGCCGGGGTCGGCGCCGCCGCTAGCGGGCGGTGAACGACCGCACGGAGGACTTCTTGGCACCCCCTCCGTTGATCACGAACTGCGATCCGGGCTCCTTGAAGATGTCGCCGTCGCGCGAGCCGCTGATCGTCACGTCGGTGAGCGTCGCGCTGCCGCGGGCGCCGCCCATGGCGAGGATGCCCGAGCCGTTGTTGGACTTGGAGATCGTCACGTCGGAGATCTTGACGTCCGGCATGGCGCCGCCGCCCGTCTTGAACTGGATGCCGTCGTAGGTCGAGTCGTGGATGTCGGTGTCGCGGATGGTGACGCCGGGGATGTCGGGGCCCTGGGCGAACAGGGTGATGGCGCCGAACTCCTGGTCCTCGTTCCAGAACGCGCCGCCGGTGCGGTAGAGCCCGTTATTGGCGATCAGGGTCTGTCCGGTGAAGGGGATGGGGTCGTGGTCGGTGGCGAGCATGATGCCGGGGTAGTTCATGGTGTCGTACACCAGGTTGTTCTCGATCTTGTTGCCGTAGCCGCCGTAGACGGCGATGCCGTTGGCGCGCCAGGGCAGTTGCACGGTGTTGTTGCGGAAGGCGTTGTCGTGGCCGACGTCCGTCGAGGTGTCCTTGACGTACTTGCTGGCCCAGACGGCGAGCGCGTCGTCGCCGGTGTTGCGGAAGGAGGAGTTGAAGACGGTGGAGTTGCGGGTGCCGTTGGTGAAGTTGACGCCGTCCGCGTAGGTGTTGCGGATGCGCATGCCGCTGAACTCCAGGCCGTCGCCCGGTCCCCACAGCTCGGGGATGTTGCTGTAGTCGCGGCCGACCCACGCGCCGACGTTGGCGTGTTCGATCCACACATCGTTGATCTTGGTGTTCTTGCCGAAGCGGCCGTTGAGGCCCACGCCGCCTTCCGCGTTGCCGTCGCCGCCGCGGATGGTGCCCGAGCCGAAGATGGCGATGCCGGAGATCTTGGTGTTGTCGTCGATGTCGAAGCCGAAGTTGCCCTCGTGCGGATGGTTGATGCCGCCCGCCTCGTGCGGCGGGGTGAGCGTGTAGAGCTGGGAGTGCCACATGCCCGCGCCGCGGATGGTGACGTCACGGATGCCCACCTGGTTGAACTGGCCGCGGTTGAGCGGGTCGTCGGTGAGGATCTTCTGTTCCTGGCGCCACTGCCCGGCGGGGATCCACACGCAGGCGATCTCGCCCTTCTGGTCGGCGGTCACGGCCTTCTGGATCGCGGCCGTGTCGTCGATGCCGTCGTTGGGGATCGCGCCGTAGGAGGTGATGGAGGTGCACTCGGCGGGCTTGCTCGCGGCGGGCGCCACCTGCTCCAGGTCGATCAGGTCGACGATGTAGAACGCGGCGTCGTCCCCGGCGTCGCGCTGCAGCTTGAACTTGGTGCCCTGCGGATAGGTCTGTGTGAGCAGGGCGTGCGACTCGTCGAAGAGGCGCCGCGCGTCGCCGCCGGGGCGGTTGGTCAGGCCCTCGGGCTGGTCGGTG
>NZ_JBNNJZ010000549.1:0-5322 GCF_050270335.1 Streptomyces sp. NPDC059900 | reverse complement strand
CTCGCGCACTGTCCATGGGCGAAGGTCCCGGGGCCTGCCCTCAGGCATCCCGCATGCGCAGCACCGCCCCGCCCGCGAGCAGCGCCGCGCCCGCGTACAAGGCGAGCACCCCGATCCCGGCCCACGGCCCGATCGGCAGCCGGTCCAGGTCGACGGTCGACTGGATCGCGAGCCCGGCCGTCGCGGGGGCCGCCCGCCGCGCGTAGTCCTGCCAGTCGGGGTCCGCGAGCAGCCCGGCGAGCAGCGGAAAGGCGTAGAAGAGGCCGAGGACCGCGGTGACGGCGGTCGCCGTGTCGCGCAGCGCGGAGGCCGCGCCCAGGCCGATCAGCGCGGCGAGCGTGAGGTAGAGGACCGTGCCGACGGCCGCGCGCAGGACCGGGCCTTCGGTGAGGCCGGGCATCACGAAGCCGTCGGCGGAGAGCAGCATCCGGCCCGCCAGGAGCGAGCCGATCACTCCGACGGCGCCGGCCGCCGCCGTCAGGGCGCACAGCACGAGGGCCTTGGCGGCGAGCAGCCGCAGGCGGCCCGGCTCGGTCGTCAGCGTCGTACGAATGGTGCCCGTGCCGTACTCGCCGCTCATCGTGAGCACCGCGAGGACGACGACCGCGCCCTGACCGAGCCAGACCCCCGTGAGGCTGAGCTTGACGGTGTCCTCGTGGCACTGGGCCGGGACCGGGCAGTCCCCGGCGGTCAGCGACGCGGCGGTGGCCGCGCCCGCCAGGACGGTCAGGGCCACCACGGCGAACAGGAGCCACCAAGTGCTGTGCAGCGTACGGAGCTTGGTCCACTCGGCATGCACCGCGCCGAGCGCCCGACCATCCCGCAGGCCCGCCCCGCGACCGTCCCGCACACCCGCCCCGCGGCCCTCCCGCACCCCGCGCCCGGCGTTCACGCGTCCCTCTTCCGGATGCGCCACACCGCGACGGCGAGCAGCACGACGGCGTACGCGGCCAGCGTCGCGATACCGGTCCACGCGCCCTGCGGATAGCAGCCGTCTTCCGGGAGGCACAGGCTCGCCACCTGGTCGTAGCGCGGCGTCGTCTCCTGGATCGCGAACCCGGCGACCGGCGTGAGCCGTTGCAGCCACTGCGAGAGGCCGAGCGGCAGCACGCTGACCAGGATCAGCGGCAGGACGATCACCACGACGACGGTGGTGATCGCGGCGGCGGTGCTGCGCAGCAGCGCACCGAGCGCCAGGGCGAGTACGGCGATCAGGGCGAGCAGGGCCGCGGTGCCCAGCACGGCACGCAGAACGGGACCGTCGGCCAGCGAGAATTCGGGGAACCGCGGCGGCTTGTGACCGTTCGCCCGCAGCACGGGCATGCTGAGAAGGAACGAGGCGACGGACGCCACGAGCCCGGCGGCGAACGCGACGGCGCCGATCACCACCGCCTTGGCGACCAGGACCCGGCCGCGCCGCGGACTCGCCGTGAACGTCGTGAGGATCATGCCCCGCCGGTACTCGGCGGTGATGAACAAAACGCCGAGCGCGGCGATCAGGACGAGCCCCAGCTGCGAGCCGTTCAGGGCGGTCGCGACGAGGTCGGGCTGCATGGGCGCGCCGGGAGCGATGTCACCGGAGCCGGTGATCGCGAACGTAGTGCCGCCGGGGCCGGAACGGCGCAGCTCGCCCTGGTCGCGGTGGGCCGGGCCGCCGCCTGCCCCGCCCACGTCGGTCCGCCGCCAGTCCTCTCCGCTCGCCGCGCCCTTGACCGTCACCTCGTCGAAGCGCGCGGTGGAACGCGACGGGTGGTCGCTGACCGACACATTGCCGAACTCGCGCTTCGTCGACTGGACGTCGGGCGACGCCACGAAGAGACCGACCGGGACCGCGCCCGTCGACTTGTCGAGCCCGGCGGTGCCGGTCTTCTCCCAGTCGCGGCCGTCGGCCGACGTGTACGCCGTGACCGTGCCGCCCGACCGGGTCAGCCGCAGCCAGTGCGGCTCGTCCGCGGACGCGGCGCCGCCCGCAGCATCGCGGGTGAAGTCGTGCTGGAAGCGCACCCCGTGGCCGGGGGTGATCATCAGCGCCGCGTAGTCGGACCCGCTCTCGGTGTTCTCCTTGACGATCACCCCGGCCTTGGCCCAGCCGGGCGCCCGGTCCTTACCGACGCCGGTGGGACCCGTCACCCGTGCCGTGATGCTGCCGTCGGCCGGCAGCGTGCGGTGCACGAAGGTGAAGTCGTCACGGATGGAGACGCCGCCGGGACCGGTGGGCGGGGGCGCACCGCCGCCCGCGATCTGGACGCCCGAACTGGACGCGGAGAAAAGGGAGATGAGCACGGTCACCAGGACCCCGGCGAGCAGGGTGAGCCCCCAGCGGCGCACCGTGCGCAGTTTGGTCCACTCGGCGCGCAACAGCTGCGGGAAGCCGTCGTGGCCGGCCGTCACCGTGCCGGAACGGCGGGGCGGCGTCATGGTGGTCGTCATCGCGAGCCCTCCCCGACCGGAGCCTCCGCGGCGAACTCCACGTCGCCCCTGGTCAGTTCCATGTACGCCTCTTCGAGCGTGGCCCGGTGCGCGGCGACCCCGGAGAAGGCGACGCCGGCGCCGCCGAGCAACTCCACCACGCGCGCCGCTTCCAGACGGGAGACGGTCAGCGTGTCCCGTCCGGTGGCCGCGACACTCGCCCCGGCGCCCGCGAGGACGGTCATCGCCGTCGCCCGCTCGGTCGTCCGCACCTCGACGCGGTCGCCGGACGCAGCGGCAAGGAGCTCTCGTACGCTCGTGTCGGCGATGACGCGCCCGCGGC
Source organism: Streptomyces sp. NPDC059900 (assembly GCF_050270335.1). NCBI lineage: Bacteria > Bacillati > Actinomycetota > Actinomycetes > Kitasatosporales > Streptomycetaceae > Streptomyces > Streptomyces sp. NPDC059900. The sequence goes on along the minus strand of NZ_JBNNJZ010000549.1, from coordinate 2,570 downwards.
CCACCACCACCAAGTGGTCCGCGGTGTCCTCCAGTTCGCTCATCAGGTGACTGGAGACGAGCACGGCACGCCCCTCGGCCGCAAGGGACTTCAGGAAGCCGCGGATCCACCGGATGCCCTCCGGGTCGAGCCCGTTGACGGGTTCGTCGAAGAGCAGCACCGGCGGATCGCCGAGCAGCGCCGCGGCGATGCCCAGACGCTGCCGCATGCCGAGCGAGTAGCCGCCCGCCCTGCGCCGGGCGGCCTGCCCGAGCCCGACGAGTTCGAGGACTTCGTCGACGCGCCGCGCCGGCAGCCGGTGCGAGTGCGCCATCCACAGCAGATGGTCGCGTCCCCGGCGGCTGGGGTGCACGGCGGCGGCGTCGAGCAGCGAGCCCACTTCGAGCAGGGGGGTGCGCAGCTCCCGGTAAGGGCGCCCGCCGATGAGGGCGCCTCCCTCGTCCGCGGAGTCCAGGCCGAGGACGATGCGCATGGTGGTCGACTTGCCGGCGCCGTTGGGACCGACGAACCCGGTGACCTGGCCCGGCGTGACGGTGAAGGAGAGGCCGTCGACGGCGGTGACGGAACCGAACCGCTTGCGCAGTCCGCGCACTTCGATGGCCGCTTCGGAACCATCGGTTGTTGCTGTGATGCCATCCATGGGAAGCGAGGCTAGAGACGCCGGGCCCGCGGGTCGTCACGCGGTGGAGCCGTCTTCGTATCCCTCACGTGAGGGACTCCTACGGGCCCTCGGCCGGTGACAATGAGCGCGTGAGGGCGAAATCTTCCAGAGCGGGATCCAGAGCGGGATCCAGAGCGGGATCCAGGGCGGGACTCGGGGCGGGGGCCGCGGCGGCGTTCTCGGCGGTTTCCTCGGCGGGGTTCGGACGCGGTCGCCTCGCGCGCCGGCCGGAGACTCCGGTAGTGGCCGCGACGCTGCTGGCGGTCGGCGCCGTGAGCGAAGTACTGCTGCGCGCGGACGGAGAGGTTCCGCTGCCCCTGGCCCTGTCGCTCGCGTTGGGGACGACGCTGCCGGTCGTGGTGCTCACGAGCGGGAACATCGCGTCGGCCGCCGGATCGGCCTTGGGCCGAGCGCACTCCACCACCCCCATGAGGCTGCCCCGTGGTCTCTTCGCCGCCGCGGCCGTCGTCGCCGGTGCGGCGGGCATGCTCTCCCTCGCGCCGTTCCATGTGCTGACGGTCGCCGGTCTGTGCGCGCTGCTCGTCGCGCTGCATCAGACCGGACGCCGGGGTCTGAAGTACCTGGCCGCCCTGCTTCCCCTGCCCTTCATCGTCTACGCGGCCTCCGGCGCGGGGCACGGGACGCTCGCCGTCCTGACGGCGGTGTGCGCCGCCGTCGCCGCCGGTATCGGTCTCGCGGGGAGCGCGCGGGACACCGCCCTCGTGCACAGCGCGGCCGAACAGGCCATCGCGGACACGCTTCTGGAACACGCCGCGCGGGGCGAACGGGCCCGTATAGCAAGGGAGTTGCATGATGTCGTCGCCCATCACATCTCGATGATCGCGGTGCAGGCCGAGACCGCCCGGCTGACCACCGAGGGACTGCCCGCCGTCGGCGCCGAGCGCTTCCTGGCCATCGGCGACACCGCCCGCACCGCGCTCACCGAGATGCGCAGACTGCTCGGCGTGCTGCGCGAGGACGCGGGGGACAGCGCCGCGGACCGCAGGCCACAGCCGGGCCTGGAACAGCTCGGCGAACTCGTCGACGAGGCGCGCGACGCGTCGGCCGCCGCCGTGCGCCTCATCGTCGAGGGGCCGGTACGCGCGCTGGATCCCGGCCTCGAACTCACCGCGTACCGCATCGTGCAGGAAGCCCTCACCAACACCCGGCGGCACGCTCCGGGCGCCGCCGTGGACGTCGAACTCCGCTACAGCCACGACGCGTTGCGTCTGCGCGTGCGCGACAACGGGCCGAGCCCGCACCTGCCGGCCGGCCTCGGCGAGGGGCACGGCCTGGTCGGCATGCGGGAGCGCGCCGCGATGGTCGGCGGCGAGCTGCGTGCGGGGCCCGCGAGGCGCGGCGGTTTCCTGATCGAGGCGACGTTCCCGGCGCCGGTGAGGGAGCATGCCGCATGAGCAGCCCCAACGCTTCAGGCGCACCCGGCACTCCCGGTGACCCCAGTGCCCCCGAGGCTTCCCGTGCCCCCGGCACTCCCCGTACCCCCGGCACCCCCAACGCCGCCGCACCCCTGCGCCTCGTCATCGCCGACGACCACGAAGTCGTGCGCGCCGGATACGCCGGACTCCTCGCCACCCAGCCCGACTTCACCGTCGTCGGTACGGCCGCCGACGGCGCGCAGGCGGTCGAGCTCTGCCGGGAACTGCTGCCCGACCTGGTCCTGATGGACGTACGCATGCCGGTGATGGACGGCATCGAGGCGACCGGGCGGCTCGCCGGGTCCGGCACGCGCGTGCTGATCCTCACCACCTTCGACCTGGACGAGCACGTGTACGACGCCCTGAGCGCGGGCGCCGCCGGCTTCCTGCTCAAGGACGTCACGGCCGAGCGCCTCTTCGACGCGGTACGCGTGGTGGCCGCGGGCGAGGGGCTGCTCGCCCCCACGGTGACC
>NZ_JBNNJZ010000548.1:0-5332 GCF_050270335.1 Streptomyces sp. NPDC059900 | reverse complement strand
GAACAACACCAAACGAAAATTGCCGGGCATCTCGATCTCCGGCACCACACGCACGCCGCGGGCCGCCGCGTAGCTCACCAGGGTGCGCAGCTCCTGTTTGGTGTACGTCCCCGAGTGCGGAACGCCGTCGAAGCGTGCGGCGCCCTGGCCCGGCGGTGTGGTCATCGACTGGCTGCGGTGGGCGCCGACCGAGCTCAGGCGCGGGTAGGCGTCGACCGGCATGCGCCAGCCCTGGTCGTCGGTGAGGTGCAGGTGCAGGGTGTTGAGTTTGTGGAAGGCGAGGAGGTCCACGTATCTGAGGAGGTAGGAGACGGGCTGGAAGTGCCTGGCGACATCGAGCATCGCGCCGCGCCAGGGGTGGCGCGGTACGTCGCTGATCTCGACGCAGGGCAGCTCGAAGGAGCCGTCCGGCGAGCGGCCGGACAGGGCCCGGGCGGGCAGCAGTTGACGGATCGTCTGAACGGCGCGGAGCAGGCCGGTGAGCTGCCGGGCCCGCAGCACCACGGTTCGGGGGCCGATGGTGATCCCGTATCCCTCCTCGCCGAGACCGCTCAGGCGGCTGTCGAGGGCCAGCACGAGCTGTCCGTCGGCGGCGGGAGCCAGCGGCAGTCCGGTGGCCGGTGTCAGCAGGGTGCGCAGGAGATCGGCTGCCGGGCGGGTGCCGGGCTGGGACCGCACGGTCGTATGCCGGTCGAGGAGGAAGCGGCCGGGGCGCAGGGAGACTTTGCGGGGGCGGGGCACGAGGGAGCGTTCGGGGTGGGATGCGGACATGCTGGCAGGCCTCCGGGGGTGGACGTCGGTGGTTCGTGCCCGCTCCTGGCGGGTGTGCGGAGCGGGTCAGCCCTTGACGGCGCCGGCGGCGAAGCCGGAGGTGACATGGCGCTGGAGCAGCAGGAAGATCACGAGCGCGGGCAGGGCGAACAGCGTGGAGGCGGCCATGGTCGCGCCCCAGTCGGTCCCGAAGGTGTTCTGGAACGAGGAGAGCCAGACCGGCAGGGTGCGGTTGTCCTGCTCCTTGATGATCAGGAAGTTGGCGTAGGCGAATTCGTTCCACGCGGTGATGAAGCCGAAGAGGGAGGTGGCCAGGAGTCCGGGCATGAGCAGGGGCAGGGCCACCCGCCCGAAGGCCCCGGTCCGGGTGCAGCCGTCGACCTGCGCCGCCTCCTCCAGCTCGGGCGGAATGGTGGCGATGAAGCCCCGCAGCACTACGATCGTGAAGGGCAGCGTGATCATGAAGTAGACCAGCGTCAGGGTCGGCAGCCGGTCGAGCATGCCGGTGTCGCGGGAGATGATGTAGATGGGGATGATCAGCGATTCCCACGGGGCCATCTGCGCGATGAAGACCATGAGCATGAACTGCCGCCGGCCCCTCCAGCGCATCCGCGCGACGGCGAAGGCCGCCCCCAGCGCGACCACCAGCGACAGCAGTACCGCCGCGAGGGTGACCAGGACGCTGTTGCGCCAGAAGAGTTCAAAGCCGTCGGCCTGTACCGCTTTGCGGAAGTGGTCGAGTGTCCAGGTATGCGGGACGAGTTGCGGGTGGTCGGACTGGATGTCCCTCGACGGTTTGAAGGCCGTCGAGATCATCCAGTACACCGGGAACAGACACACCACGACGGTCACGCACGCGGCGAGGTTCAGCGGGATCCGGCGAACCCGGGGACGCAGAAGGGTCATTGCGATTCGTCCTCCTGACGGAACATCTGGCGGAAGTAGAGGACGAGCACCCCGGACATCAGGACCACGGTGAGCATGGATGCCGCCGAGCCCAGGTCGTAGCGCTGGCTGGAGAGTGCCGTCTGGACCGCGTACACGGGCAGGATCGTGGTGGCGTCGCCCGGGCCCCCGCGGGTCATCACCCAGATCTGGACGAACGCCTTGAACGTCCAGATCACCTCGAGCGAGAAGACGAGGACGAAGATCGGCCGGAGCATCGGGAAGGTGACCGAGCGGAAGATCCGGGCCCCCGACGCCCCGTCCAGGCGGGCGGACTCGTACAGCTCGGTAGGCACGGTGGTGAGCGCCGAGTAGAGGGTGATCGCGGCGAAGGGCACGGACTGCCAGACGATCAGTACGACGAGGATCGCGAAGGCGGCACCGCCGTTGGCGAACCACGGGTAGCGGTCGAAGGAGTCGAAGCCGAGCGAGGTCAGCAGCCAGTTGACGATGCCGAATTCGGAGTGGAACAGCCACTGGAACACGGTGGTGGCCGCCACCACGGGCATCGCCCAGGCCAGCACCAGGGCGCACAGCACCACCGTGCGGCCCGCCTTCGCCAGCCGCTCCGTCATCAGGGCGACCAGGGTGGAGATCGACATGATCAGTGCGACGTTGACGGCCATGAAGGCGAAGGTGCGGGCGACCACTTCCCAGAACCGCGGATCGGACAGCAGCGCCCGGTAGTTCCGCAGCCCCACGAACTCGGCGTCTCCGCTGATGAGTTGGCGCAGACCGAAGTCCTGCAATGAGATCAGCACGGCCCGCAGCAGCGGGTAGACCAAGAGGTAGAGCATGCCGCCGATCGCCGGTGCGATCAGGGCGTAGGGCCAGAAGCTGCGTGCGGGCCGCTGCCGGGGCGCGCGCCGCGGCGAGCGCCGGGAGAGGTCGGTCGCCGTGCGGCTCTGGGGGGTGCGTGCTGCGGACCGCTCACGGGTGGCCGGCACGGCACGTCTCCTCTCGACGGGCTCCGCGCAGCAGGGCAGGCGGAGTCATGGAGTGGGGCACGGGGGAGCGGCAGGGGTCAGGAGCGGGCGTTCATGGCCCGGGTGATGGCCGCCGATGCCTTGGCCGCCTCCTTGGCGGCGTCCCCGCCGACGAGTGCCGCGGTCATGTAGTCCTTGATCGGGTTCTCGGCCTCCACCGCGGCCCAGCCGGGGGTGTTGGGCGTCGCATGCCCGTTGGCCGCGCCCACCGCCATCGCCGAGGCGCCGGGGTCGTCGGCCACGGCCGATGCCAGCGTGGTCCGGTTGGGCACATAGCTCATGGCCACGGCCAGCTTCTTCTGCCAGGTGTCGCCGGTCAGTTCGGCGATGATGGTCAGGGCCTCGTCGGAGTCGCCCGCCGCGGCGGGGATGACCAGGTCGGAGCCGCCGGTGAAGACGGCGCCCGGCGTGTCCGCGGTCTTGCCCGGGATCGGGAAGAAGCCCAGCTTGTCCTTGAGCCCGGGGTTGTTCTCGATGACGGCGTTGGCGCCGCCCGGCGTGGAGATGACCTGGGCCACCTGCCCCTTGGCCATCACCTGGGCCTGCGGCGGATCGTCCTCGTCGGCGTCCTTGGGGCCTTTGCCAAGCGCCTGGAGGCGTGCGTAGAACTCCATGCCGCGCAGGGCCTCGGGTGTGTCGAGGGCGCCCTTCCACTTGCCGCCGGACTGGGTGGCGAAGTCGCCGCCCTCGTCCCAGATGAAGCCGCCCAGGGCGTACCACATCTGTCCGGGCAGATAGATGCCCTGTGTGCTGCCCTTGTTCAGCTTCCCGGTCGCCTTGATCCACTGTTCGCGTGTCTTGATGGCGGTGGCGTCGACGCCGGCCTTCTTGAACAGGTCGGTGCGGTAGATGACGACGCGGTTCGCCGCGTAGTAGGGGATGCCGTACTGCTTGCCCTCGTACGCACCGGGCTCGGCAAGGCCTTTGAGCCAGTGCTCGCCCTTGAGCTTCTCCTTGCTGTCGCTGAGGTCGAGCAGCCCTCCGCTGGCGGCGAACTGCGCCACCTGGGTGTTGCCCACCTCGATCACGTCCGGTGCGTCGTTGCTGGCAAGCGCGGCGGTGATCTTTTCGCCGATGCCGTCCCACTCCTGGATCTGGACCTTGACGTCGATCTTCGGGTGCTTGGCTTCGAAGCCCTTGACGAACTCCTTCTGGAAGGCGGCCGAGACGCTGTCACGCATCAGCCAGACGTCGACCGTCTTATGGCCGTCGCCGCCCTCGTCGGCGGAGCCGCCGCAGGCGCTGAGTGTGGCGGCCATGACAAGTGCGGAACTACCGGCGAGCAAGCGGTACTTCACGATTCACCTCGGAGAGAGCAAGACCTGACCACCTGACCAGTGGAGCCCACTGGTCAGCTCGTCCCTTAATGCTGGATGAAGGTGGCATAGACCAATGAGACCGTCAACCCCCTGCGCAGACACCAGAATTAGCGATCAATCCGGTCCGGAGAGCGGTTCCGCTCGCCGGACGGGCGGTTACACTGGGCTGACCAGTAGGCCAGTTCGGGCACTGGCCGCCCGAACTGGTAAGCAACTGAGATCAGTGGGGACACCATGGATGCCGATGTACCCGGGACGGTGCTCAAGCGGGAGAGGGCCCGCGACGCCGTTCTCGAGCTGATCGAGTCACGCAGCCCCGGAGATGCCATCCCCTCCGAACGCGCACTGTGCACCCTGCTCGGGGTATCGAGACCCACCGTGCGCTCGGCGGTCGACGAGCTGGTGGCCGCGGGGCTCCTGGTGCGCGAACACGGCCGCGGCATGTTCGTCGCGCCCGCGAAGATCACTCAGGAGCTGGTCTCCGGGGGCCGCGCCCTGACCGTTCCGCAGGCGGCCGGCACATGGTCGAGCCGGCTGCTGGAGTTCACCACCCAGCCGGCCGGCGCCCGGGTCGGCCGCAAACTGCGGATGTCACCCGCCGAGGAGATCCTCTACGTCGCCAGGCTGCGGCTGGTCGACGGCGCCCCGATGGCCATCGAGCATCTGCACCTCAGGGCCCGGCTGGCCCCCGGCCTCACGGCCGACGAACTGGAAAGCGGGGATCTCTACGAGCACCTGCGCGCCACCCACGGAGTGCACGTCCACGAGGCCGTCCAGGCCATCGAGCCGACCGTCGTGACCCGGGCGGAGGCCAAGCTCCTCGACGTCCCCGAACTCTCCCCGGCGCTGCTCTTCGAACGGCTGACCTCGGACACCACCGGCCGCCCCGTCGAATACGTCCACTCGCTCTACCGGGGCGATCGCTACCGCATCGTCTCCCGCCTCACCCTCGGCCCGGCAGCCACGACCGCGACCGTGGACCGGCCCGCCGGCGACGACCACCACCCGGGCATCCCGCCGGGCGACTTCACCCTGGGCGACGCGGTGACGTCGTCCACGCGGGGGGACATCCAGGAGCGGAACCCCTGAGATGAAAAGATCCGCGTCATGGACCAGCTCCCCTACTCTGCTGCCTGGTTGTCGCGATGGCGTGCGGAGATCACGGACGCGGTGAGCGCGATGACGTCGACCTTCGAGCTGACATACGGATACCCGCCGGGCCGCAACGAGATCCGCCCCGCCGACCGGGACGACCTTCGTGCCGCCCGTGAGTACGCCCGCGACATGCTGGGATCCGACGAGCTGCTGACG
>NZ_JBNNJZ010000547.1:0-5353 GCF_050270335.1 Streptomyces sp. NPDC059900 | reverse complement strand
GCCGCATACTGCCCCTCGTGTTCCACGCGCATCAGCGGGATCTTGCGGATCTTGCCGCTCTTCGCGCCGCGCGTCGTGAGAATGATGATGGGCAGGCCCGTGTCCCACAGCGTGGCCCCCTGCGTGCCGCCCGAACTCTCGTACAACTCGACCTGGTCGCGCACCCACTGTGCCGGACTCGGCTCGTACTGGCCCTCAAGAGGCATCGTGATCCGCCTGCCGTCGCGTACGGATAGTGTCGCGCTGTTCAACACGGGCACCGCGCGGATTCATCCCCGCCGCCCTGCCGGCGAGCCCTACTTGCGCACGCGGAAGCGCAGCATGGTGACCCCGCCCGACTGGATGTTGCTGAGCGGCTCCAGATCGATCCGGTCGAGGCCCGGCGGTGCGAAGCGAACGCCGTCGCCGAGCAGCACCGGCAGTACGTACACCAGGATCTCGTCGACGAGGCCGCGTCGCAGGCACTGGGCGGCCACGTCGGCGCCGAGGATCTCCAGGTTCTTGTCGCCGGCGGCGCGGCGTGCCGTGGCCACGGCCTCTTCGATGTCGCCGGTGAGGCAGGTGACGTTGGGGTCCGGCTCGCCGAGCGGGCGGTGGGTGAGGACGAACTGCGTCCCGCCGTCGTAGGCGGGGTTCTCGTCGGACATGCCCTTGCCGACCTCGTACGTGCCCCGGCCGATGAGCATGGCGCCGGTGGCCGCCATGACCTCCGGGAACGTCGCCGACGTCATGTGCTCGAAGATCCAGTCCATCGTGTGGCCGGGACCGGCGATGAACCCGTCCAGGGACATCACTCTGTTCACGACTACTTTGCCGGTGCTCGCATGCGTCAAGCGTCTTCTCCAAGCAGGCGGAGGGCCGGGATCGCATCATAGTGCGGTGAGCAACATCTTTTCCGGCGGCAGCCACGAACTGGACCTGTCGAATGGCGCCACCGCGGTGTTCGTCGACGTGCTGATGCTCGCCGTGTCCGATCTCGCCTCCGAGGACTGGGGCTTCCGCTTCGCGGCGTTGCTGATCTTGCAGGACCAGAACGTGGTGGGGCGCGGTGCCGTCGGGTTCGACCTGGCGGAGTTCGACTGGGGTGCGACGCAGCGGGAACGTGCCCGTGCGAAGGACTTCGTGCTGCGGGCCACGGCACTCGCGGCGAGCGGACACCGCTGGAGCGAGCTGGATTACCACCCGCCCCGCGTCCAGGACTACCTGCACCGCTTCGCCACCATGGTGGAGTCCTTCACGCCGCCCGCCCAGAGCGGCGGCGCGCGCGGCTTCCCCGGCCCGGACGAGGCCGCGATGGCCTCGTGCGTGCGCCACCGCGTCCTTGGCGCGCTCCCGCTCTGGGACGGCTGCTTCCTCTGCGATCGGTAGCACCAGGCCCTAGTCCTGTGGCGGAGGCGGCGGCTTCGGGGCGCCTGCCGGCGGGGCGATCTTCGCGTACGTGCGGGTCGTGGTCCCGGCCGAAGTCTCCGGGGCGTCCGTGGTCTCCCGGGCCGGCGGGGGCAGGAAGGTGTCGCGTGCGGCGCCCGGGTCCCAGCCGGTGTCGACGACCTTCTTCTGCCAGGCGATGGCGGCGACGAGGATGACGGCGCCGATCAGGAGCATGAGGACGATGCCGGCCACCGAGCCCGCCTTCGCGGTGTTGCCGATGATCAGGCCGAACCAGCCGAAGTCGGCGTCCCCGAAGGTGGTGTTGGCCGAGCCGAACGAGCCGAGGACGCCGAGCAGGAACGCGGGCAGCAGGGTGATGATGACGCCGTTGAGGAACGCGCCGACGGCGGCGCCGCGGCGGCCGCCCGTCGCGTTGCCGAAGACGCCCGCCGCGCCGCCGGTGAAGAAGTGCGGGACCAGGCCCGGCAGGACGAGGGCCGTGCCGAAGGCGGGGTTCAGGACTCCGGCCAGCAGCCCCAGGGTGACCAGGCCGCCGGTGAAGGAGCAGATGAAGCCGACCAGGACGGCGTTTTGTGCGTAGGGGAAGACGATGGGGGCGTCCAGGGCGGGGATGGCGCCGGGCACGACCTTCTGGGCGATTCCCTGGAAGGCGGGGACGAGTTCACCCAGGATCGTGCGGACGCCGAAGAGGATGACGGCGACGGCGATGCCGAACTGGAGGCCCTGGCCCAGTGAGGACATCAGGTAGTTGCCGATCCCGGTCGAGCCGGGGTCGCCCTTCCCTGACGAGTAGGCCTGGAATGCCTCTGTCCTGCCGGCCTTGGCCAGGAAGACGACGGCCATGATCATGTAGATGATGACCATGGACAGGGCGGTTGCCACCATCGAGTCGCGCAGGAAGCGCAGGCCCTCGGGGAGGTTCATCTCCTCCGTGGAGCGGCTCTTCTTGCCGATGGCCTGGCCGGTCGCGCCGGAGACGATGTAGCCCGCCGTGCCGAAGTGCCCGACGGCGACGGTGTTGTTGCCGGTGACGCGTTTGGTCCAGGGGTGGGCGAAGGCCGGCATCGCGACCAGCATGATGCCCAGCAGGACGCCGCCGGCGACCACCACGACCCAGGAGGTGACTCCGGCCGTGGCGAGGACCATCGTCAGCAGTGTCGCCATGAACAGCATGTGATGGCCGGTCAGGAACACGTACGAGAGTGGTGTGAAGCGGGCCAGGAGCAGGCTGACGAGGAACCCGAGGATCATCAGCCACGCCACGCGCGAGCCGTACTCGGCCTGGGCGATGCCGACGATGGCCTCGTTGGTGGGGATGACGCCGTGCGAGCCGGTCGCACCGGTGATCATCTTGCCGAGGGGTTCGAGCGAGGCGGTGACCAGGGTCGCTCCGGCGCCGATCAGCAGGAAGCCGAGCGTTGCCTTGATGGCGCCGCCGACGACCTGGCCGGTCGACTTCTTCAGGGCGATGAGGCCGACGGCGGTGATGATGCCGATGAGATAGGCGGGGACGGCGAGGATTTCGTTGACGATGAATTTCGCGATGTCGACGAGGACGTTCATGGGCTTCCCGGGACTTCCTGGAGGTTCGGCGGGGACGGGGCGCGGGGGAGGGGCGGCGGACCGCCGGTTCAGACGTCGTACAGATCGCGCAGCGCGGCGTCCACTTCCTTGGCGCTGGTGAAGTCCTCGATCACCCGCACGGGCACGCCCACGTCGCCCAGAGCCCTGGCGATCTCACGGGAGGTCAGGATGGCGACGGCCTCGGAGGCCTTGCCCTTGGCGGAGATGGTGTCGGTCGCTTCGGTGTTGATGTAGCGCGACCACTTCCAGCGGCCGAGCACCTTGTCGAGGGTCGACTTGAGGAACAGGCTCGTTCCGACGCCGTTGCCGCAGACGGTCAGGATGGTGTGCGTGCCGCCGGAGCCTCCTGCGGCCTCGGTGGCCGCGGGCCCGGATGGGGCGAGCGGCTCGGCCGGCTCGGCGGGTTCTTCGGCCCGCAGGAGGATCTGCCGCACCGACTCGGGGGTCGGCGCCTGGTCGAGGGCCTCTACCGTCTCCGGGTCGGCGAGCAGCCGGGCGAGGGCGCCCATCGCCTCCGTGTGCGCGGAGGCGTCCGTCGCGGCCAGGGCGACGACCAGGCGCACCGGGTCGTTCGTCTCGTGGCCGAAGGGGACGGGCTCGACCAGACGCACCCAGGACATGCCGGTGCGCCGGACGGCGGGTGAGGGCCGTGCGTGGGCGAAGGCGAAGCCGGGAGCGACGACGATGTACGGCCCGTTCTCCTCCACCGTACGGAGCATCTCCTGGGTGTAGGTGTCCGTACTGACGCCGTTGGTGACGAGCAGGTCCCCGGCGGCACGGATGGCGCCCTGCCAGTCGGGGGCGGGGGCATCGAGGCGGATGGCCTCGACGGGGAGCAGTTCGGTGAGCTGGGGCATGAGGCAGGGATACCTCATCGAAGCACGGATCTGATGAAGATTCGGTCGGGCTCCTGAGGTGACGTGTCGCGGCCTTCTCCACCTCCGCGTGTCCACATTTTCCGCGGCTTGCTCCCCGCCCGCCCGCCATGCGGGCGGGCGGGCGGGGAGGCCGCCCATGCACGTCAGATCGCGGTGTCCGCGAAGCGGGTGACCGCGGCGTCGATCTGTTCCTCGCTGAGCGGGAAGCCCGGGAAGCGGGACAGCCGTTGCAGCGGTATCGCCCGGATCATCTGCCCGTTGTGCGGGTCGGCCATGATGGCGCCGAAGCCTTCGTCGCCGATCGCCGCGCGGAGCCACGGCCCGGCCTCGGTGTGGGACAGCCACGCCTCGGCCGAGGAGTCGGACCGCAGGGGGAGGGCCTGGTTGTCGCCGGTCAGCGCGATGGTGGTCTCCAGGCGGATGTCACGGGATGAGGCACCCACGCGCAGGCCGAAGCTGCCGCCCTCCACGGCCCATCGGCCCAGGGTTTCGTGCCAGTAGGCGAAGGCCCGCTGCCCCAGGCTGAGGGTGACCTGGCGGCTCTCGGCGGGCTCCAGGGTGACCCGCCCGAAGGCGCGCAGTTCCTGGGCCGGCCGGGCGACGCTCGCTTCGGGGTCGGTGACATAGACCTGGACCGTCTCGGTGCCCGGCCGCTCACCGGTGTTGGTGACCGTGACGGTGATCTCGACGTGCGGCTCTGCTCCGTCCGACCGTATGAGGACGTCGAGGTCCTCGTAGGCGAACGTCGTGTAGGACAGGCCGTGGCCGAAGGGATAGGCGACGGGCATCTGACGTGTGTCGTACCAGCGGTAGCCGATCAGCAGGCCTTCCCCGTAGTGGACCCGGCCGAAGGCGCCGGGGAAGTTGCCCAGTGCCGGGTTGTCCGCCTGGCGCAGCGGAATGGTCTCGGCGAGCTTGCCCGAGGGGGTGGCGGCGCCCAGGAGGAGGTCGGCGATGGCGCTGCCGCCGGCCTGGCCCGACAGCCAGCCCTCCAGGACCGCCAGGGCCCGGTCCTGCCAGGGTGTCAGGCGGACGACGGAGCCGTTGGTGAGGACCACCACGAGGCGCGGGTTGACGTCGGCGACGGCATTGAGCAGATCGATCTGGTGGGCGGGCAGGTCCAGGTGGGTGCGGTCGTATCCCTCGGACTCGTAGGAGGCGGGCAGGCCGAGGAAGAGCACGGCGACGTCGGCGCCTCGCGCAGTGCGCACGGCCTCGGCGACCAGGGCGGGATCGGCTGTTTCGCACTCCAGCGCGAAGCCGGGCGCGAAGGCTACCTCGCGGCGGCCGTCGACGGCGGTGCGCAGGGCGTCGAGCGCCGAGTCGGCACGCGTCGGGTTGACCTGGGAGGAGCCGGCGCCCTGGAAGCGGGGCGTGCGGGCGAACTCGCCGATCACGGCGATCCGTCCGCCGTCGGCCGGGTCCAGCGGCAGGATGCCCTGGTCGTTCTTGAGCAGTACGGCGCTGGCGCGGGCGGCCTCGTGCGCGAGACGGTGGTGGGC
>NZ_JBNNJZ010000546.1:0-5359 GCF_050270335.1 Streptomyces sp. NPDC059900 | reverse complement strand
CCCGTAGACTGAGCCGCTTAGCCAAGCCTTACTTCCGGGCTCCGCTTCCGCGGTACGCCGTGCCGATTTCTCCGAAACGAGCTCAGCCGATGCGTGTGCCCGCCAGACGCGCCGTCGCGATGACGGCGGCCGTCGTGGCCCTGCTGCTCGCGGTCCTCCTCAGCCTCTCCGTCGGCGCCCGCGCGATCGCGCCGTCCGCCGTCATCGACGCCCTGCTGCACGGCGGGCACAGCGACGCCGCCGAGGTCGTCCGCGAGATGCGGGTGCCGCGCACGGTCATCGGCCTGATGGTGGGCGCCGCGCTCGCCCTGGCCGGCACGGTCCTCCAGGGCATCACCCGCAACCCCATCGCCGACCCCGGCATCCTCGGCGTCAGCCAGGGCGCCTCGGTGGGCGTGGTCGCGGCGATCGCGTTCGCGGGGGTGCACACCCTGACCGGGTACGTCTGGTACGCCTTCGCCGGTGCGGGCATCGCGTCCGTCGCGGTGTACGCGATCGCCGCCAGCGGCCGGGGCGGGGCGACCCCCGTCAAGCTCGCCCTGGGCGGCGCCGCGATCAACGCGCTCCTGGTCTCCGTGACCACCGCGATCCTGACCACCAGGGCCTCCGCCCTGGACGAGTTCCGCTTCTGGCAGGTGGGCTCGCTCTCCGGGCGCGACGCGGAGATCGTCGGGCAGATCTGGCCGTTCCTGCTGGTGGGCCTCGTCCTTGTGCTTTCCGTGGCGCGCGGCCTCGACGCGCTCGCCCTCGGCGAGGACGTCGCCAGGGGGCTCGGGCAGAAGGTCGCGACCGTGCGGATCGTCGGCGGGCTCGGGGCGACCGTGCTCACCGGCGCGGGCGTGGCGGCGGCCGGTCCCATCGCGTTCATCGGCCTCGCGGTCCCGCACATCGCTCGCGCGATCGTGGGCAGCGGGCATCGCTGGGTGCTTCCCATGGCCGCTGTCCTCGGGCCCGTCATGCTGCTCGTCTCCGACACGGTGGGGCGCGTCGTCTTCCCCCCGAGCGAGGTACCTGCCGGGGTGATGACCGCGCTCATCGGGGTTCCGTTCCTGGTGACGCTGGTGCGGCGGAAGGCGGTTGCTGCCTGATGTCCGTCGCCTCTGAACCGCCGCTTCGCGGCGGATCTCTCCCACCCACCCACCCGACTCGCCGCATCAAGCCGGCCGGGTACACCGTGCTTCGGGTTCGCCGTGCCGCCTTCTTGCTGCACCGGCGCACGGCCTTGGTCGCCGTAGGCCTCACCCTGCTCCTCGCGGCAAGCTGCCTCGCATACCTCTGCGTGGGCGAGTCCTTCGTGCCGCCGGGGGAGGTCCTGAAGGTCCTGACGGGGCAACCGTCGCCCGACACACTGGTCGTGGGAACGCTGCGCGAACCCCGCATGGTGGTAGGCCTCCTCGTCGGCGCCGCCTTCGGAGTCGCGGGCGGGCTCATCCAGACCGTCGCCCGCAACCCCCTGGCCAGCCCCGACATCATCGGCATCAGTCAGGGAGCGAGCGCCCTGACGGTGGGTGCGATGACCCTCGGGGTCACGTCAGCGACCGTCCTGCCCTACCTCTCGGTCCTCGGCGGTGTCGCCGCCGCCGCTCTCGTGTACGTGTTCGCCTGGCGCGGCGGCCTGCACGCCACCCGCTTCGTGCTCATCGGGATCGGCTTCGCGATCGCCCTGCGGTCCGTGACCACGCTGTTCATGACCAAGGGCGACTACCTCGTCGCCCAGCAGGCGCAGATCTGGATGACGGGCTCGCTCAACGGCCGCGGCTGGACCGAGGCCCGGCCGCTCGCCCTGACGCTGCTCGTCCTGCTGCCGTTCGTGCTCTGGGCCGCCCGCGCCCAGCGCTCGGTGACCATGGACGACGACACGGCGACCGCGCTCGGGGTGCGGTTGGGGCGCGTACGCCTCGGGCTCGTGCTGCTCGGCGTCGTCCTCGCCTCCGTGGCGACCGGCGCCGCGGGGCCCGTCGACTTCGTGGCGCTGCTCGCCCCGCAGATCGCCCGCAGGATGACCCGGACCGCACAGATCCCGCTGCTCTGCTCGGCGCTCCTCGGCGCGCTGATCATGGTCGTCGCCGATCTGCTGGCCCGGCGGCTCTTCTCGCCGACCGAGCTGCCGGTCGGCGTTCTCACGGCGGCCGTCGGAGCCCCGTACCTGATCTGGCTGATCATCAGAAGCCACGGCGCCCGCCGCGGTCGTTCCGTCAGCAATGGAGGCACCTCGTGACCGCCGCCCGCCTCAGCGCCCGCGAGCTGACCCTCGCCTACGAGGACCGCGAGGTCGTCCACGGGCTCGACCTCGCGGTGCCCGACGGCAAGGTCACGGTCATCGTCGGCCCCAACGCCTGCGGGAAATCGACGACTCTGCGCGCGCTCGGCAGGCTGCTCAAGCCGAAGGGCGGCGCGGTCCTGCTCGACGGCGACGCGCTCACCAAACTCCCCACCAAGAAGATCGCCCAGCAGATCGGGCTGCTCCCGCAGACACCGGTCGCGCCGGAGGCGATCACCGTCGCCGACCTCGTCGCGCGCGGGCGCCAGCCGCATCAGCACTGGTGGCAGCAGTGGTCCGACGAGGACGAGCGGGCCGTGACGGAGGCGATGGAACGTACCGACGTCACCGCGCTCGCCGAACGGTCCGTGGACGAGCTCTCGGGCGGTCAGCGCCAGCGGGTGTGGATCGCGATGGCCATCGCCCAGGAGACGGACATCCTGCTCCTGGACGAGCCGACGACGTATCTCGACATCTCGCACCAGGTCGAAGTCCTCGACCTGGTGCGCCAGCTGGCCGCCGGGACGGGCGAAGGCGAGCGCGGCAGGACGGTGGTCGTCGTGCTGCACGACCTCAACCAGGCGGCCCGTTACGCCGACCATCTCGTCGCCATGAAGCAGGGCCGGATCGTCGCCGAGGGCGCGCCGGCCGATGTCGTCACCGAGGAACTCGTCCGCGAGGTGTTCGGTCTGGAGTGTGTGGTGGTACCGGACCCGGTGACGGGGTCGCCCCTGGTCGTCCCGGGGGCTCCGTGGGCCGCGGAGCCGCGCCCGCACCCCCCGTCCGACCGAAAGGTGGCCCCCAAGCCATGACCACCGCGAACTCCTCGCCCGCAAGGACCGACTCCCCCCGCCGCCGTCGCCGCACCACCCTCGCCGCCGGGGCACTCGCCCTCGGCGGCGCGCTCGCGCTCGGCGGCTGCGGCTCGTCGGACTCCGGTACTGATGCCGCGGGTTCGGGCCCGGGCAGGACGCACGTCGTGAAGACCGCCATGGGCGAGGTGAAGGTTCCCGTCTCCCCCGAGCGGGTCGTCGTCCTCGACACGGCCGAGCTGGACTCCGCGATCACCCTCGGCGTGAAGCCGGTCGGCGCCACGCACGTCGAGGCGTCGTCGGGCTTCCCCGCCTACCTGCCGAAGGACGAGGTCAGCGGCATCGAGGACGTCGGCGAGATGCTGAACCCGAACATGGAGGCCATCGCGGCCCTCAAGCCGGACGTCATCCTCACCAGCAAGATCCGGCATGCGGCGAAGTACGACCAGCTCAGCCAGATCGCGCCGACGGTGATGACGGAGAACACGGGCTATCCCTGGAAGGCGAACTTCCGGGTCCACGCGGCGGCGCTGGGCAAGCAGGCCGAGGCAAAGAAGATCGTCTCCGCCTACGACTCCCACGCCGGGAAGGTCACCGACGCCGTCGGCGGCCCGGAGAAGGCCAAGTCGACGAAGGTCAACGTCGTCCGCTTCGTGGAGGGCGCGGACATCCGCATCTACGGCGAGAAGACGTACATCGCCACGCTCCTCAAGGACGTGGGCCTGGGCCGCCCCGCGATCGCGGCCAAGGCCAAGGACGGCTTCTCGTACGACGTGTCGCCCGAGAAGATCGACTTGGCCGACGCGGATGTCATCTTCCGTGCCACGTACGGCGATCCGAAGAAGTCCAAGCAGACGCAGACCATCGGCAGCGGCCTGTGGAAGAACATGGGCGCGGTGAAGTCGGGCGACGTCCACCCGGTCGACGACGAGCTGTGGATCCAGGGAATCGGCTACACGGCGGCGAACAAGATCCTGGACGAGATGCGGACGGCGCTGACGAAGTAGCCGTTACGACCGCCGCTGGGATCTCCACAGGAGGTAGAGGGCGGAGGCGATGGCTGCGCCGCGTACGACCCAGGGCCAGGTCTCGGCCATGGCGTCGCTCATATGGCCTTCGACGATGGGGTCGCCCCAGCGGCGTTCGCTCCTGCCCCACAGCCAGGTGATCCCGGCCGCCACGGAGAGGCCGGGCAGCCCGATGACGGCCCACTTCGCCTCGGCACGGCTGAGCCTTCGCGAGGCGTACGCCAGCAGCCAACCGCCGCCGAGGGCGAGCCAGTTGCCGAGGATGGCGCCGACGGTGAGGAGCGCTGCGGCGAGCAGGAGGAGGGGGTTGGTGAAGCGGGGCGCGAGGGCTGCGGGCCGAGCAATGCGGAGGCGCCGCCGCCGCGGAGCCTCAACCTGCTCCTCCCCTTCTCCCTCCTCCTCTTCCTCGTCCTCGTCCTCTTCCTCATCCACGGGCTCTACGGGGCGCTTCTTGGGCGGGGGCTTGAGGAGTTCCGGGATTTCCACGCCGCCGGTGAAGCCGGGCACGCTGTCGCCGAGGCCGAAGGGACTGCTGTCCGTCCGCCACCAGTCGGGCTCGGATCCGCTGTCACCGAGCTCGTCCGTGCCAGCGAGGTGCGGCGGGGCGGGGCCGGGGTCCTCTTCGGGGAGCTCCGGTTCCGGGGCGGCGGGACGGGGCCGCGGAACGACACGACGCAGCCGCCGTTCCTTGGGCGCAGGGGGCTCCGGCACGGTACCGGCACTGCTGCTCCTGCCGCTGCCGCTGCCATCACCACCACCGGCGGCTTCGACAAGATCCTCTGGGGTGCCGAGGCGGTCGAGGATGCGGCGTATGGCGGCGGGGCTTTCGGCCGCGGTCTTGGCTCTGGTCCGGTCGATCTCGCTGCGCAGGCCGGAGACCAGGCGCATGCGGGTGCCTGACGGCAGCTGTTGCTGCTGGGCCAGGTCTCCGACGCGGCTCAGATAGTCGTAGACGAGCTGATCGCTCTCGATCCCCACGAAGTCCCCTCCGGAGCGGCCCGGTTGACCCCCGCCCTCAGTACCCAACCCACCGACCGTACCGCGTCCCCCGCCCCCGAGGGGCGACCCCCTCACCCCACCCTCCACGACCTGAACAGCACCGAACAAGCTTTCCCACCCACCCGCCCGTTTGCCCCGCAGTGACGGAGCGGGCGGGAGGGTGCTTCGGTCAGGTGTGGAGCGGATGGGTAATGCGAGCGGGGTGGGGGCGGGTGTTTCGGTCAGGTATGGGACGGGCGGGTAGAGCTGCGGGGCGGGGC
>NZ_JBNNJZ010000545.1:0-5367 GCF_050270335.1 Streptomyces sp. NPDC059900 | reverse complement strand
GTGTTGACGTGCAGGTGCATGGCTTCGGCCGTGCGCGCCCAGGAGCAGTTGTGGGCGAGGAAGATCTCCAGGGTCTCCAGAAGCCTGTGGTGCGAGGCCGGTTCGCCGTCGGCCAGCGGGCCCAGCGTCGTGGCGCTGAAGACCGTCCGTACGTCGGCGGGGATGCCGGCCAGGAGTGAATCCAGGGAGGAGAGTTCCTCGACGGCGGTCACCCGGCTGCTTGCCGGTGTGTCGTGTCGTGCCGCGGCGAGGGCGTAGCGGGCCTGGGCGAGGGCGGCGCGGAGTGCGGTGGGCTCGGCGGTGGGCGCGCTGACTCCGGCGTGCAGCAGGGCCTGGGGCCGGCAGCCGTGCAGGAGGGGCCAGGGCTCGCGCAGGGACGCGGCGGTCCCGCCGCCGCTTCGTACGACGGCGACGGCTTGCGCGTTCGGGGTCGTGCCGACCGCGAAGGCCGCGGGGGAGAGGTGATCGAGGGCTTCGGTGAGCGCTTCGGCGGCGACGCCGTCCGTCAGCTGTGCACCGGCGGCCATGACCACGATCTGCCAGGGGCCTTGTGCGAGTGCCCCGCAGGACGTGAGGGCGTTGGTCAGAGCACCGATGTCGGCGCCGCCCGCATCGACGAGGGCGATCAGCTCCTGTCCGGTCCGGCGCCGCGCCGAGAGTTCGTGGTCGTGGTGGTGGCGGTGCCGGACCATGACCTCGGCTATCTCGTGCAGGGCCCTGGGCGGTGCTCCGCCGGCCCGGGGCACATGCAGATACCAGGCGTCGTACGGTGTCGTCTCGGCCTGGAGGCGCAGCGTTTCACCGGAGAGGCCGCGCAGGTGCTCCACGGCGCGAGCGGCGGGAAGAGCGGGGGCGGCGGCGGTGCGGGCGATGGTGCGCCCGCTGCTGGTGAGCAGGTAACCCGGGGGTGCGCCGAAGGGGGCAAGGGCGCACTCCAGCAGTTCCCCGGCGTCGGCGCCGTGGTCGAGGAGGCGGCCGAGTTCGCCGCGCACGTTCTCGGGCAGGGCGAAGTGGTCCGCGGGGCGGCGGCTGAGATCGCCCCACTGGCGCCGGTACACGGCTTCGGTGATCGCCCGGAAGTTGGTGTGCGCCGGGACGGCCAGGAGCGCGATGCCGTGCCGGCGGCAGGAGTCGGCGACATCGGCGGGAACGGTGCCGTGGGTCTCCTCCCCGGCGAGCAGGGCCCTGGCTCCGGACTCCGCAAGAGCGCAGACGAAGCGCTCGGTCCTGGCCCCGTGGTCCGTTCCGGTCCACCACACGAGACCGCTGAGCACGATGTCTCCCGGCTGGAGAAAGCGGGTGGGGTCCTCCAGATCGGTCGCGGTCACTCCGCTGACCGCCTGATTGAGCAGATTCTCGCCACCCCAGACGAGGGTGAGATCGAGCCCCTCGATCCGGAGGAGGTCTCCGACGTGCATGTGCTGACTCCTTGTATGGCCACCGGGCCCGCGCCCCGGCTTCTCACATCCACAAGGTGAGTGCGAGTCGAGTCATCGTAAATGCAAGGAAGAAGAGGCGGCCTGCCTCTTGGCTGATTCACCAAGGCGCGGCCGGTCTGGTCGGCGGATTTCCGTGCTGCGCTCCAGTCGTTTTCAGCCGATGGCCGGGCTTCACTGACGGGGGAAAGCAACGGCCCGCAACGGGGGAGTCATGGATCTGAACACGGTGCTCGACGTGCGTGACGCACGCCGTCACGAGCCCTGGCGGCCCGGCGACGCCTGGCTGGGCGGCGGAACGTACCTCTTCTCCGAGCCCCAGCCGCAGCTGCGCCGCCTGGTGGATCTGAGCCGGATGGGCTGGCAACCGCTGCGCACACTGCCCGACGGGTCGCTGGAGATCGCGGCCACCTGCACCATCGCGCAGCTGTCCCGGTTCGGACGGACGCTCGACGCGGCGGCGGCTCCTGTCTTCGAGCAGTGCTGCCGCGCCTTCCTCGCCTCGTTCAAGATCTGGAACATGGCGACCGTCGGCGGCAATCTCTGCAACGCCCTGCCCGCGGGACCGATGATCTCCCTCACTGCGGCCCTCGACGGCGAGTGCCTGCTCCAGGCCCAGGACGGCTCGCTCCGCCGCAAGAAGGCCGCCGACTTCGTCACCGGAGCCGGCCGCAAAGACCTCGCCGAAGGGGAACTGTTGCGTTTGGTGACGATCCCCGCCCGCTCGCTGCGCTGTCGTACCGCCTTCCGGCAGGCGTCGCTCTACGGCCTCGGGCGCTCAGGCGCCCTTGTCATCGGAACGCTGGATCCACTGGACGGTTCGCTGGCCGTGACCATCACCGCCGCCACCCGGCGCCCCGTCCGCCTCTGGTTCGCCCTGCCGCCGGACCGGGCCCAGCTGCGCGGGGCGATCACGTCGGCGGTGGGGGACTCCGACTGGTTCGACGACATCCACGGGCTGCCCGAGTGGCGGCGGCACATGGCCTTCCACCTCGCCGAGCAGATCCGCCGCGAACTCACCAGGGACGGTGCGCGATGAGCTTCAGCATCCAGGTCAACGACCAGACCTCCGACTCCGAGCCCCGCGCCGGCCAGTGCCTGCGCACCTACCTGCGCGAGCGCGGCTGGTTCGGGGTGAAGAAGGGCTGCGACGCGGGCGACTGCGGGGCGTGCACCGTGCACGTGGACGGCGAGCCCGTGCACAGCTGCCTCTACCCGGCCGTACGGGCCGACGGCCGGTCGGTCACCACCGTGGAGGGGCTGGCCGGCAACAGCGGTGAACTCCACCCCGTACAGCAGAAATTCCTGGACGCCCAGGGCTTCCAGTGCGGGTTCTGCACGGCGGGATTCCTGATGACGACGGCCGCCCTCGAACAGGAGAAGGGCGGCGCCCACGACGACGGCAAACTGGACGATCTCCCCCGGGCCTTCAAGGGCAACATCTGCCGCTGCACGGGGTACCGGGCCATCGAGGACGCCGTACGCGGCGTGCGGCACACCGAACGCCCCTGCGCCGGACAGGCGGTGGGCAAGAGCCTCGGCGCCCCGGCAGGACCCCAGATCGTGACGGGCACCGCCCGCTACACCTTCGACGTCGAGGTCCCCGGCCTCCTGCACATGAAGCTGCTGCGCTCCCCGCACCCGCACGCCCGCATCCTCACCATCGACACCTCCGCCGCCCTGCGGGTCCCCGGCGTCCACGCCGTCCTCACCCACGAGGACGCACCCGCCACCCTGTACTCCAGCGCCCGGCACGAGCACCCCACCGAGGACCCCGACGACACCCGCGTCCTGGACGACACCGTCCGCTACATCGGCCAGCGTGTCGCCGCCGTCGTCGCGGTGAGCGAGCAGGCGGCCGAGGAGGGCTGCCGGCGCATCGAAGTGACCTACGAGGAACTTCCCCACGTCACCGACCCGGAGGAGGCCATGCGTGAGGGGGCGCCCGTCATCCACGCCGGCAAGGGACCGGAGGTACGGATCGCCCGCGTCGAGAACAACGTGGCCGGGGAGGTGCACGGCGAGATCGGCTGTGCCGACGAGGGGTTCGCCGAAGCCGCGGTCGTGTACGAGGAGACCTTCCGCACCCAGCGCGTCCAGCACGCCAGCCTGGAGACGCACGGTTGCGTCGCCTACTTCGAACCCCGGGACGACGGCAGCGGGGAGCGCCTGACCGTCCGCTCCAGCACCCAGACCCCGTTCCTGACCCGCCGCGCGCTGTGTGCCCTCTACGGCCTCGGCGAGGACGAAGTCCGTGTGGTCGCAGGCCGGGTGGGCGGCGGCTTCGGCGGCAAGCAGGAGATGCTGACCGAGGACATCGTCGTCCTGGCCGCGCTGAAGCTGCGCCGCCCGGTCAAGCTCGAATACACGCGCGCCGAGCAGTTCTACGGCGCCACCACCCGCCACCCGTTCACGATTCGCATCAAGCTGGGCGCCCGCCCCGACGGGACGCTGACCGCGATCCAGATGCGGGTGGTCTCCAACACCGGCGCATACGGCAACCACGGCCCCGCCGTCATGTTCCACAGCGTCGGTGAATCCTTCGCCGTCTACCGGGCCCCGCACAAGAAGGTCGACGCCTACTCCGTCTACACCAACGGCGTCCCCGCGGGCGCCTTCCGGGGCTACGGCCTGGGCCAGGTCACCTTCGCCGTCGAATCCGCCATGGACGAGATGGCCCGCCGCCTGGACATGGACCCGCTCGCCTTCCGGGAGAAGAACATCATCGGTCCCGGCGATGCCATGGTCAGCCCGATCGGCGAGGAGGAGGACCTGCACATCGCCTCGTACGGCCTTGCCCAGTGCCTGGGCATCGTCCGCAAGGCCATCGCGGAGGACCGCAGCGCCGACGACGTGCCGCCCGGGTGGCTGACCGGCCAGGGCACGGCCATGGCGATGATCGCCACCGGTCCGCCCGGCGGCCACTACGCCGACGCGACCGTCAGCCTCCAGAGCGACGGGACGTACGACATCGCCGTCGGCACGGCCGAGTTCGGCAACGGCACCACCACCGTGCACAAACAGATCACCGCGGGCGCGCTCAACACCACCGTGGACCGGATCGCCATCCGCCAGTCCGACACCGACGTGGTGCGCCACGACACCGGCGCCTTCGGTTCGGCCGGGACGGTCGTGGCCGGCAAGGCGGTGCTGCTGGCCGCACAAGCTCTGGCGGGGCGGCTGCAGACCCTCGCCGCCCGGCACACCGGGGTGGCCCGTCATCTGTGCACGCTCGACGCGGAAAGCTTCGATTGTGCGGGAAAGACGGTCACTCTGAAAGAGCTCTACGAGGCGGCCCACGCCGAAGGTGCCCGGGACGAGCTCAGGGCGGAGGGCCACTGGGGCGGCACCCCGCGCTCGGTGGCCTTCAACGCCCAGTGGTTCAGGATCGCCGTCGACCCGGACACCGGCGAGATGAGGATCCTGCGCAGCGTCCACGCCGCCGACGCGGGCAAGGTCATGAACCCGCTGCAGTGCCGCGGTCAGATCGAGGGCGGAGTCGCCCAGGCGCTGGGCGCCACCCTCTTCGAGACCGTACGGCTCGACGAGCGCGGCGAGGTGACCACGGCCGCCTTCCGGCGCTATCGCCTGCCGCAGTACGCCGACGTGCCCCGCACCGAAGTCCACTTCATGGAAACGACCGACGCGATCGGCCCGCTGGGAGCCAAGTCGATGAGCGAGAGCCCCTTCAACCCGGTGGCCCCCGCCTTCGCCAACGCACTGCGCGAGGCCACCGGCATCCGCTTCACCGAGATGCCGGTGACCCGGGACCGGGTCTGGCTGGCGATGGACCGGCAGGCGGCCCCTGCCTCGTTGACCTGAGCGGGTGGCCTGAGTGGTTCCTTCGGGGCACGGGTGTTATGGCGGTCGCCGTGCGGAGAACGAGTGGAGTGTTCGCCTCCACCTGAAGGAGCACAACCATGCGTGTTCG
>NZ_JBNNJZ010000544.1:0-5375 GCF_050270335.1 Streptomyces sp. NPDC059900 | reverse complement strand
TCTCCGACCGGCTCAAGCCCTGGGAGGTCATCGCGGAGCGGCTGCGGGCCGCGGCCTCGGCCGATCTGGTGCTCGCGCTGTACAACCCCGGCTCCCGCAGCCGGACCTGGCAGGTCGGCAAGGCGCGCGACCTGCTGCTCGAACACCGCTCGCCGGACACGCCCGTGGTGCTCGGCCGCGATGTCGGCGGCCCCGCCGAGAGCGTGCGCACCGTGCGGCTCGCCGATCTCGATCCGGCTGAGGTGGACATGCGCACGATCCTGCTCGTCGGGTCATCGCAGACCCGCTGGGAGCAGCGGGGCGACGGGCAGCAGATAGTGTGGACGCCTCGCCGCTACCCGGAGGACGCGCCCGGCGGCTCCCCGCAGGGCTAGGGCTCCGGTTGTCCTGCTAGGTCCGGCCGGCGCCCTGCGCGCGCAGCCAGGCCAGGGCCTCCTCGGGGGTTCCGGCCACGCTCACGCCGCCGGGCACCGGCGGGCGGCGCACCACGACCACCGGGATCCCGGCCTCGCGGGCCGCGGCCAGCTTGGGGGCGGTGGCGGCGCCGCCGCTGTCCTTCGTGACGACGACGTCGATGCGATGGCGGCGGATCAGCTCGCGCTCCCCCTCCAGGGTGAACGGGCCGCGGTCGAGCAGGACCTCCATCCGGGCGGGGTGCGGTGCGTCGGGGGCGTCCACCGAACGCATGAGGAACCACAGCTGGTCCAGAGCGGCGAAGGCGGCAAGCCCCATGCGCCCCGTGGTGAGGAAGACACGCTGCCCCAGTGCGGGCAGCGCGTCGGCGGCCTCGGCCAGGGAGCCGACCGGGTGCCAGGTGTCGCCCTCGCCCGGCACCCAGCCGGGCCGGCGCAGGGCCAGCAGGGGAACATGGGCGGCAGCGGCGGCAGCGGCCGCGTTGAAACTGATCGTCTCGGCGAAAGGATGGGTGGCATCGATGAGCGCGCTCACCTCGTGTGTCCGCAGCCATGCGGCAAGCCCGTCGGCTCCGCCGAAGCCGCCCACGCGCACCTCGCCCGGCGGCAGCTTCGGGCTCGCCACCCGTCCGGCCAGGGAGCTGGTCACCTGCGCTGCGGCGGGCAGCGTCTCCACCAGTGCCTCGGCGAGGCGGCGGGCCTCCGTCGTCCCGCCCAGTACCAAAACGTGCATCGGATCCATCCATGGGTGAGGCGAAAGGCGGGCGCAGCGCCCAACTCAAGCACACCGGTCTGCGGCCCGGCTGGACGACCGGTGCCTGCGCCACCGCAGCGGCCACGGCCGCCTACACCGCCCTGCTCAGCGGCGACTTCCCCGACCCGGTGACCATCACCCTGCCCAAGGGCCAGACACCGGCTTTCGCCCTGGCCGTCGAGGAGCTGGCCGGGGAGTGGGCGACCGCGGGAGTGGTCAAGGACGCGGGCGACGACCCCGACGTGACGCACGGCGCGCTGGTACGGGTCACCGCCCGGCGGCAGCCGCCGGGCTCGGGCGTGGTCTTCAAGGCGGGGCCCGGCGTGGGCACGGTCACCCTGCCCGGGCTGCCCCTCGACGTCGGCGAACCCGCGGTCAATCCCGTGCCGCGCCAGATGATCCGCGACCACATCGCCCGGGTCGCCGCGGAGCACGGCGGCTCGGGTGACGTCGAGATCACCGTCTCCGTGGACCACGGCGAGGAGATCGCCCGCTCCACCTGGAACCCCCGCCTCGGCATCCTGGGCGGCCTGTCGATCCTGGGCACGACCGGGATCGTGGTGCCCTACTCCTGCTCGGCGTGGATCGACTCGATCCGCCGCGGCGTGGACGTGGCACGCGCCGCCGGGCACACGCATGTGGCGGGCTGCACGGGCTCGACCTCGGAGAAGACGGTGGTGACCGAGTACGGCCTGCCGGAGATCGCCCTCCTGGACATGGGGGACTTCGCGGGCGCGGTACTCAAGTACGTGCGCCGGCACCCGGTGGACCGCCTCACGGTGTGCGGCGGATTCGCCAAACTCTCCAAACTCGCCGCCGGACACCTCGACCTGCATTCGGCCCGCTCCCAGGTCGACAAGCCCTTCCTGGCCGCGCTCGCCCGCAGGGGCGGCGCGGACGAGGCGCTGGCGTCCGAGGTGGAAACCGCCAACACGGGCCTGGCCACGCTCCAGTTGTGCCAGGCCCGGGGTGTCCCGCTCGGCGACCTGGTGGCCGTGGCCGCCCGCGACGAGGCGCTGGCGGTCCTGCGGGGCGCGCCGGTAGCCGTGGACGTCATCTGCATCGACCGGGCAGGCACGGTCGTCGGCCGCAGCAGCGTGCGCTGAGAGATTGCACGCGAGCCCGCCTACGCTCCTGTCCGGTAACGGACCTCCCCGAACGGCCAGTCGGACGCCAGCCAGCCCCCCACGGCCTCGCGCAGAGGCCCGTCCAGATCGGCACGGGACGCGCGCACCCACGAGCGCACCTCCGTCACGTGCGCGGTCGAGTCCGAGGGATAGATGTAGACGCACCCGATGACCGCATCGGCGTCGTCGAGAACCGTGTACGTGAAACCGGCCCGCTTCTCGAAGTCGCTCGCGTGGCTTTCCAGGTCCCGGAGATTGTCGGCCGGGCTCATTCCGGCAGGAGGCGGCCACCCTCGCCCCTGGAAATCAGCTGTGGCACGGATGTACTCGATGCTCGACGTCCAGGCGTCATGATCTGCGTCGTTGTGCTGCGGCCCGAGGGGCTCCAGACGGAACCCCTCGGCGGCAAGATCCGAGGGAACGGCGAAGTCGTCGGGGACGAAAGGCTGCTCAGACATACCAGGAAGCTATCGGTCCGCTCCGGCGCGGGCACAGGAATAAATCCGGCCCCGCCAAACGACTCTCAGCAAGCGTGCCGGTCGCGTTCGGGTGAGTAGAGGTGGCTGTCGCGGAACTGTTCGGCGCCCAGGGTGCGGCCCACCATGATGACGGCGGTGCGGATCACGCCCGCCGCCTTCACCTGGGCCGCGATCTCGTCGAGGGTGCCGCGCAGGATGAGTTCGTCCGGGCGGGAGGCCAGGGCGACGACTGCCGCGGGGCAGTCGGCGCCGTAGTGCGGCAGGAGTTCCTCGACCACGCGGTCCACGTACTTGGCGGCCAGGTGCAGCACGATCAGGGCTCCGCTGCGGCCCAGCGTGGCCAGGTCCTCGCCCTCGGGCATCGCGGTGGCCCGCTGGGCGATCCGGGTCAGGATGACGGTCTGGCCCACGGTGGGGACGGTCAGCTCCCGCTTGAGCGCCGCCGCGGCGGCCGCGAACGCGGGCACCCCCGGCACCACTTCGTAGGGCACGCCCGCCTCGTCCAGGCGCCGCATCTGCTCGTTGACGGCGCTGAAGACGGACGGGTCGCCCGAGTGCAGGCGGGCCACGTCGTGGCCCTGCTGATGGGCGGTGACGAGTTCGGCGGTGATCTGGTCGATGTCCAGCTGCGCGGTGTCGACCAGACGCGCGTCATCGGGGCACTCGGCGAGCAGTTCGCGGGGCACCAGACTGCCCGCGTACAGGCACACCCCGCAGGAGGCGAGCGTACGCGCGCCGCGCACCGTGATCAGGTCGGCCGCACCGGGCCCCGCGCCGATGAAGTACACGGTCATTGGTTGTCTCCTGAGGGTTCTGCCGGGGATTCTGCGGCGGGTTCCGCTGCGGGCGGCGTCGGGGGTTTGCGTACGGACCACTGCGTGACCGGCATCGCCTGGCGCCAGCCGGTGAAGCCGCCGACGGGCACCGCGTGCGCGACGGCGAGGCGGACCAGATCACCGCCGTGCCTGCGGTATCGCTCGGTGAGCAGCGCCTCGGACTCCAGCGTGACCGTGTTGGCGACCAGGCGCCCGCCCGCGGGCAGCGCCTCCCAGCACGCGTCGAGCAGGCCGGGCACGGTAAGACCGCCCCCGATGAACACGGCGTCGGGCGTGGGCAGTCCGCTCAGGCTCTCGGGCGCGCGACCGGTGATCACGCGCAGGGCGGGCACCCCGAGGTGTGCGGCGTTGCCCTCGATGCGCCGGGCCCGCACCGGATCGCGCTCCACGGTGATCGCACGGCAGGAGGGGTGGGTGCGCATCCACTCGATCGCCACGGATCCCGAGCCGCCGCCGATGTCCCACAGCAGCTCGCCGGGGGCCGGGGCCAGCACCCCGAGGGTGGCGGCGCGCACGTGGCGCTTGGTGAGCTGGCCGTCGTGCTCGTACGCCGTGTCGGGCAGCCCGGGGACGGCACCGAGACGCAGGGCGTCGGGGTCGCGCCGGCATTCGATCGCGATGACGTTCAGCGGATCGCCCGGCGGGTGCGCCCAGGTCTGCGCGGTTCCTTCGACGCACGCCTCGTTCTCGCCGCCGAGCTGTTCCAGGACGCGGACGGGGCTCGGCCCGAAGCCCTGTTCGCGCAGCAGCTCGGCGACGACGGCGGGCGTGGTGGCATCCGCGCTGAGCACAAGGACCCTGCGTCCGTCGTGCAGGGCGGCGGCAAGGCGGGCCGCGGGCCGTCCGACCAGAGTGACGACCTCGGTGTCTTCCAGCGGCCAGCCGATACGGGCGCAGGCGTACGAAACGGACGACGGGTGGGGCAGAATCCGCAGCCCGCCGGAACCGAGCACTTCGGTGAGCGCCCGACCGATGCCGTAGAACATCGGGTCCCCGCTGGCCAGAACGGCGATCCTGCTGCCCTCGTGCGCGGCGAGCAGACCGGGCACGGCAGGGCGCAGCGGCGAGGGCCACGGCACGCGCCGCCCCGCGCACTCCTCCGGCAGCAGATCCAGCTGACGCTGCCCGCCGATCAGCACCTGCGCCTCGGCAAGCGCCGTACGCGCCGCGCCGGGCAGTCCGGCCCACCCGTCGGCGCCGATCCCCACCACGCTCACCGCAGGAGGGAACACTGCAGGCGGGAGGGGGTGCGCGGCGGATGCGGGGGTCACGGACGGTACCTCGGTGTTCGGGGAGCTGACGCACCCGAACTCTACTGTCCGGCCACTTCCGCACACCGGCCAGGTAGCCCCCGGGGCCCGGGGAGCCGACCGCGCCCGGCACCGCGCTCGGTCGCCGGACGACGCGCCTCCGTCCCGTGCCACGGGCATGTGCCGACCAGCTGAATACGGTTGTCCGGCTTTGCGGCACCGCATTACCTTTGCGCCGTGGATCTCTTCTCAAGCTCCTGGGCAGCATTGCGCGCGGCCGTCGCCGAGCTCCCGGACGAGGACTTCGCGCGGCCGTCCGGCTGTGCCGGCTGGCTCGTGCGGGACCTGGCCTGCCATCTGATCGTCGATGCCCAGGACGTCCTGATCACCCTCGTGACCCCCGCCGACACGGAACCGACCCTCGACGCGCTCACCTACTGGGACGTCACCGCGACGCCGCCGACCGGCGAGGACCCTCTCGACGCGCTGACCGTCCGCCTCGCGGCCGCCTATGGC
>NZ_JBNNJZ010000543.1:0-5380 GCF_050270335.1 Streptomyces sp. NPDC059900 | reverse complement strand
AGGCTGGTGGTCAGGCCCGCCTCGCCCGTGTCGCTGGTGATGTACGCCTTCGGGTCGGCCTTGTGCAGCTTGCGGGCCGCCTCGAGGTACTCGTCCCAGGTCGTCGGCACCTTGATCTTGTGCTTGTCGAAGACCTTCTTGTTGTAGAAGAGGGCCATGGGGCCGGAGTCCATCGGCAGGCCGTAGACGCCGTCACCGGACTTCACCGCGTTCCACGGGCCCGGCGAGTAGGACTTGGCGAGCTTGTCCGCCCCGAAGGGGGTCAGGTCGGTGACGGACTTCGTCAGGGCGTACTGGCTCAGCGCGTAGTACTCGACCTGCGCGACGTCGGGGACGCCCTTCTTCGCCGAGATGGCGTTCTGCAGGGCCGTGTACTGCTCCTTGTTGGTGCCGGCGTTCACCAGATCGACGTCGACCGCGGGGTGTTCCTTCTCGAAGTCGGCGACGACCTTCTTCAGGGTCGGCTCCCACGCCCACACCTTGATCTTGCCGCCCTTCTTCAGGGCCGCCTCGATGTCCGCGGACGAGACCTGCTTCTGGTCGGATCCGCCGTCGTCGGAGCCGCCGCAGGCGGCCGCCCCCAGGGCGAGGGCGCACAGGAGTCCTATGCCGCGCAGCAGGCGGCGGGTGTTCTGGGGCATGGCGATGCTTCCACTTCTTCGTGGGCGACAAGTTCTTCGTGGGCGACAAGGAATCTGCGGAGCGTTACGGGGCAACTGGCGGCCGGGGGCTACTCCTTGACGCTTCCGGCGGCGAGTCCGGACTGCCAGTACTTCTGGAGCAGCAGGAACGCGGCGATCAGCGGCAGGACGGTGATCAGCGAACCGGTGATCACCAGGTGGAAGACGGGATCGCCGCCCGCTGTCGCGGCTTGGGCGTTCCAGCTGTTGAGGCCCAGGGTCAGCGGATACCAGTCCGGGTCCTTGAGCATGATCAGCGGCAGGAAGTAGTTGTTCCAGGTCGCGACCATCGTGAAGAGCAGGACGGTCACGGTGCCGGGCGCGAGCAGCGGCATGGCGACCCGGAAGAAGGTGCGCAGCTCGCCCGCCCCGTCGATGCGGGCGGCCTCCATCAGCTCGGCGGGGATGGCCTCGGTGGCGAAGACCCACATCAGGTAGAGGCCGAAGGGCGAGATGAGCGAGGGGATGATGACGGCCCAGGGGGTGTCCGTCAGGCCCATCTTGCTGAACATCAGGAAGGTGGGCACCGCAAGCGCCGTACCGGGCACGGCGACGGCGCCGATGACGACGGCGAAGACGGCGCGCTTGCCGGGGAAGCCGAACTTCGCGAGCGCGTAACCGCCGAGGACCGCGAGGAAGGTGGCGCCCCCGGCCCCGACCACCACGTAGAGAACGGTGTTGAGGAACCAGCGGGTGAAGGCGCCGTCGTTGTACGTGAAGGTCTCGGCGATGTTGTCCCACAGCGCGAAGTCCCCGCCGAACCACAGGCCGAACGAACCGGCCAGGCCCTCCTGGGTCTTGGTGGCGCTGATGACCAGCCAGAGGAGCGGCACCAGGCTGTAGAGCAGGACCAGGCCGGTGAGCACGGTGAGCAGGACGCTGCGCCGGGGGCGGTCCGCGGTGTGCCGCCGTGCCGTGCGGACCCGGGGTGTGCGCAGGCGGGGTGCGGCGCGCGGAGCGCGGGCGGGTGCGGGACGGGCGGGGGAGGCGGTGGTGACGGGGCTGCTCGGTCCGGTCATCGGGTCACGCTCCCTTGCGCATGCCGCGCAGCTGGACGGCGTAGGCGATGACCATGGTGATCAGGCCCATGACGATGGCGACCGTGGCGGAGTAGTTCTGCTGCTGGCCCGCGAAGGACAGCGAGTACGTGTAGAGGTTCGGGGTGAAGTCGGTGGTGATGGAGTTGCGCGCCAGGTTCTGCAGGATGCTCGGCTCGTTGAAGAGCTGGAAGCTGCCGATGATCGAGAAGATCGTCGCGATGACCAGGGCGCCGCGGATCGCGGGGAGTTTGATGGCCGTGATGACGCGCAGCTGACCCGCGCCGTCGATCTGGGCGGCCTCGTACAGGGAGTGCGGGATGACGCGCAGCGCCGAGTAGAAGATCAGCATGTTGTAGCCCGTGAACTCCCAGGTGACGATGTTGCCGATGGAGGCGAGGACCAGATCCGGCGAGAGCGGGTCGGGCAGCGAGACGCCCAGGGCGTCGTTGATGTCGCCCACCAGCCCGAAGCGGGTGCCGTACAGGAAGCCCCACATCAGCGAGGCCACCACGGCGGGCACGGCATAGGGCAGGAAGACCGAGATCCGGAAGA
Source organism: Streptomyces sp. NPDC059900 (assembly GCF_050270335.1). Taxonomy (NCBI): domain Bacteria; kingdom Bacillati; phylum Actinomycetota; class Actinomycetes; order Kitasatosporales; family Streptomycetaceae; genus Streptomyces; species Streptomyces sp. NPDC059900. The sequence goes on along the minus strand of NZ_JBNNJZ010000543.1, from coordinate 3,108 downwards.
AGTCCTTGCCGTACAGGCGGCCGCTGTCCAGGGCGAGGGCCACCAGCAGGGCGATGCCCAGCATGATCGGGACCTGCACCGCGAGGAAGAGCGAGACCCGTCCCAGTGCTGCCCAGAACTGGCCGTCCTGCAAGGCCTGCCGGTAGTTGTCCAGGCCCACGAACGTGGTGCCGCCGATGAGTTGGTCGCGGAAGAGGCTGAGATAGACCGAGTAGGCGAGAGGGGCCAGGAAGACAAGGGCGAAGACCGCCACGAAGGGGCCGATGAATCCCCAGCCCGCCAGGGAACGGCGCCTGCGCGGTGACGATGGTCGGGACGTGCGCCGCTGCGCGGCTCGCTGAAGGTGAAGCGTCGTCATGTCGTTCCTCGCTCGTCCATCTCGGAGCCGGCGTCGCACGGCCGCCGATGTTTGCGTAAACATTGCGCCGCGACAAGGGCCCGGGCAGGGCGTCGCGGGGTGTTATGTTTGCGTAAACATTCGGTGGCGGAATGTCTACACTGCCTCGACGGCGACGGTCAAGGGTCGCCCCGAAGACGGTCGAGGCCGTCCGAAAACACGGACACGAGGCCGTCCGCAGCGGCCGGAAAACACGCGGCGAGGGAAACAGTGGAAGCAACAGAGAGCGCCCCGGCGAACGGCACCCCGGCAAAACGGGCCGCGCGCCGCGGGCACAGCGCGTCCATGGCCGACGTGGCGCGCGTCGCCGGCGTCTCCTCGCAGACCGTCTCGCGGGTCTCCAACGGGTACCCGGGCGTCACCGAGGAGACCCGGCAGCAGGTGCTCGCCGCCATGAAGGAACTCGGCTACCGGCCCAACAGCGCGGCCCGCGCCCTCAAACGCGGCGAGTTCCGCACCATCGGCCTGATCACCTTCACGCTCTCCACCACCGGCAACGTCCGCACCATCGACGCGATCGCCACCTGTGCGGCACAGGAGGGGTACGCCGTCACCCTGCTGCCCGTCGCCGTCCCCACCCAGGACGAGGTGCGCGGCGCGTTCTCCCGCCTCGGGGAACTCGCCGTCGACGCCGTCATCGTCATCATGGAGAAGCACCTGCTCGACGCGGCGGCCCTCTCGCTGCCTCCCCATGTCCAGGTCGTGGTGGCCGACTCGGACGCGGGGGACCGCTACACCGTGGTCGACACCGACCAGGCGGGCGGCACCCGCGACGCCGTCCGGCACCTCCTCGGCCTCGGCCACCGCACCGTGTGGCACCTCGCCGGGCCCGAGGACTCCTATGCCGCGCAACGCCGCGCCGACGCCTGGCGGGCGACGCTCGAAGAGGCCGGGTGCGCCGCGCCCGGCCTCGTATTCGGCGACTGGTCGGCGGAGTCCGGCTACCGGGCAGGGCTCGGCATCGCCGATCAGGAGGACTGCACGGCGGTGTTCGCCGCCAACGACCAGATGGCCCTCGGCCTGCTGCGCGCCCTGCACGAACGCGGCCGCAGGGTGCCGGACGACGTCAGCGTCATCGGCTTCGACGACATCCCCGAGTCCGGCTCCTTCCAGCCTCCCCTGACCACCGTCCACCAGGACTTCGCCGAAGTGGGGCGCCGCTGCGTCGAGGGAGTGCTGCGCCAGATGCGGCAGAGCGCCCCCGAGCGCGGCACCACGCTGGTGCCCACGCGCCTCGTCCTGCGCCGGAGCACCGCACGGCCCCCTGCCCGCTGACACCGGCCGCCGTCCCCGACTCACCGTGCTGATCGCGCGCTGCACCGCACAACCGGGGGAAGGTGGGTAGGCGAGAACATCGTTCGAGGCCGGAGGTACCGATGGACAGCGGCGAAGGTGCGCAGGGGCTGCGCTGCCTGGTGACCGGAGCGACCGGATACATCGGAGGGCGGCTCGTTCCCGAGTTGCTCGACGCCGGACACCAGGTGCGGTGCCTGGCCCGCACGCCCGGCAAGCTGCGCGACTACCCCTGGGCCGGGCAGGCCGAAGTGGTGCGGGGCGACGCGTCGGACGCCGAGTCGGTGGGCTCGGCCATGCGGGACATCGACGTCGCGTACTACCTCATCCACGCGCTCGGCAGCGGATCGGGCTTCGAGGAGACGGACCGCAAGTCGGCGCGGATCTTCGCCGAGCAGGCCCGCGCCGCGGGCGTGCGGCGCATCGTCTACCTGGGCGGACTCACCCCCGAAGGCGTCCCCGACGAGGAGCTCTCGCCGCACCTGCGCTCCCGCGCCGAAGTGGGCCGGATCTTCCTGGAGTCCGGCGTACCGACCACCATGCTCCGCGCCGCGGTGATCATCGGCTCCGGCTCCGCGTCCTTCGAGATGCTGCGCTACCTCACCGAGCGCCTGCCGGTCATGGTCACGCCGAGCTGGGTGAGCACCCGCATCCAGCCGGTCGCCGTGCGCGACGTGCTGCGCTACCTCGTGGGCAGCGCCACCATGCCCGACGACGTCAACCGCGGGTTCGACATCGGCGGCCCCGACGTCGTCACCTACCGCGACATGATGCGCAGGTACGCGGTCGTGGCGAAGCTGCCCCACCGCCTCATCCTGCCGGTCCCCATGCTGAGCCCCGGCCTCTCCAGCCACTGGGTCGGCCTGATCACCCCCGTACCGGCGTCGATCGCCCGGCCGCTCGCGGAATCGCTGCGCTACGAGGTCATCTGCCACGAGCACGACATCGCGCGGTACGTCCCCGACGCACCCGGCGTCCCGATCACCTTCGACCGGGCGCTCGCCCTGGCCCTGGAACGCGTCAAGGAGGCCAAGGTCAGCACCCGGTGGTCGTCCGCCGCGCTGCCCGGCGCGCCCAGCGACCCGCTGCCCACCGACCCCGACTGGGCAGGCGGCAGCCTCTACACCGACCGCCGGGAACAGACCGTGGACGCCTCGCCGCAGGCCCTTTGGAGCGTCGTGGAAGGCGTGGGAGGCGACAACGGCTGGTACTCCTTCCCGCTGGCCTGGGCCGTGCGCGGCTGGCTGGACCGGCTCGTCGGCGGGGTCGGGCTGCGCAGGGGCCGCCGTGACGCCCAGCGTCTTCGGGTGGGTGACTCGCTGGACTTCTGGCGGGTCGAGGAGATCGAACCGGGACGGCTCCTGCGGCTGCGCGCCGAGATGAGGCTGCCGGGCCTGGCCTGGCTGGAGATGTACGCG
>NZ_JBNNJZ010000542.1:0-5408 GCF_050270335.1 Streptomyces sp. NPDC059900 | reverse complement strand
GGTCGAGCGCGGCCCGCGTGCGTGCCAGGCGGTTCTGGCTCGCCGCCAGCAGGCCCTGGGCGCGGTCGATCTCCTCGTATGAGCGTTGCCGCAGACTGACCGTTGGTTCCCCAGCAGTCCGGGAGCGGTCATCCAGGCGCTTCTCCTGGCCGGCGAGCTGCTTCTGCCATTTGTCGGCCGTAACTTCCCGCTGATCGGCGGCGCGCTCGCGCGCATCGGCTGCGGCTTCCCGGTCATCGGCGATGCGTTCGCGCTCATCGGCGACCGTTTCGCGGTTGTCGGCCGCCTGCTCGCGCTCGTCGGCCGCCTGCTCGCGCTCGTCGGCCCCCCGTTGCTGTGCGCGGGACGCAAGACTGTTCGGCTCGGCGGGCTCTGTGCTCTCCTCGGCCGCGGATTCACTGTCCAGGGGGTCGGGCTCCATACCGGCAGTATCCACCCGCGGGCCGGGCCGGGGCTGCCGGCCGGTGTGGGGGTGATGGCGGTGCGCACGGCCTGGAGCGCGGCGCTGACGCGAAGCGTCCGATCATGCCCTCCAGGTGCGCACGGGCAGGCACGCACTGCATGGCAGCTGTGGACGGCGCTGAGCCATGCGCGCCGTCCACCTCGGTGATCATGCAGGTGAGGCATTGCCGGGCCGCGTGGTTCGGCCCGCCTCCGCGGTGCCCGGGAATTGCCCGCCCGCCGGGTGGCTCACGAGGCTCCGTCAAGAACCTGGCGCAGCCGGTGGGCGAACTCGTCCGGCTTTCCCGGATATCCGAACTCTCCGTCGAGGAACCCGCCGTGATGGCTCGGAAAGACGGTCGCCCGCTGCCCCAGCAGCTCGGCGGTCGCCACCGAGGTGCGTCCGGTCAGCACGCCCGCGGACTCCTCACCCACCGCGATCACCGTGCGGGTCGGCGCGGCGGCGATCTCCTCGGCGTCCGGCCGGTAGCTGCTGATGGCCCATGACCGGTCGGACAGCAGCGGATCGTCGCGCGAGCCGTCGTCCTGCGGGGGCATCCCGAAGGCGGCGGGATCGGCGGGGGGCTGTGCGAAGAACGCGTCGGTGAACTCTCCCTCCCACGAGGTCATGGCCACGAACGCGGCCATCCCGGCTCCCCATCCCCGCTTCTCGTACGCCTCCCGTACGCCGTCCCGTGCACGTACGGCCGCCGGGCCGTCCGGTGTGAGGGTGATCAGCGGCGGCTCGTGCGCGACCAGGGTGGTCACGTCTGCGGGATACGTGGCCACGAGCGCGAGCGCGGTGACCGCTCCGCCGCTGCTGGCGAACATCTCCACCGGCCCGGTCCCCAGCGCCTCGATGACGGCGTGCACATCATCGGCCTGGGTCTGCGGCGTGTGCTCGACCCGCCCGTCCTTACGCTTGCTGCGACCCAGCCCGCGCGGGTCGTAGGTGATCACGGTCCGTTCGGGGAAGCGCGCCGCGAGGGCAACGAAACCAGTGGCGTCCATGGGCTGCCCGATCATGAACAGCGGCGGGCGCCCGTCGGCGGTCGGCAGCGGTCCGCGAACGTCATAGACAAGGTCCGCGCCGGGTGTCGTGAGTGTGTGCGTCTCCATACGGGTACAGACGGGCCCCGCCCCGGAAACTCATCGGCCCGGCCCCACCGCGAAAGCGCGCCTCCGTTGCGGGCGGGGCGCCGAGCGTGTGGAGGGGTTTGGTCAGCCCAGTGACGCGCTCACGGCGCGCAGCTCGTCCAGGGCCGCAAGGACGTATCCGGCGAGTTCGTCCTTGCCGTCGCTCTCGCCCTCGGACCATTGGGCGAAGCCGCGTTTGAAGGCCAGGACGCCCAGCTCGCTCGCCAGGGCCGCAGTCGGGTCGGGCAGGCCGCGGGCGACCAGGGCCGCCGTCATCGCGGCGGCCAGGCTGACGGTCTTGAGGGCGTCACGCTCCTGCAACTCGGCGCTGGCGGCGACGGCCGCCTTCAGGCGCGGGGCGAGCTCGCGGTTCTCGGGTCCCATCGCGCTCGATGCGCGCTCGAGGCCGGCGGCGATTGCTTGCAGCGGGGTGGCGCCGCCGGGGGCCTCGGCGATTCCCTCGGTCAGCAGCCGGCTCAGCGTCTCCTGGCCGGCCACCAGCAGCTCGCGTTTGTCGGGGAAGTGCCGGAAGAAGGTGCTCTTGGTGACCCCGGCTCGCTCGGCGATCTGCGCGACCGTCGTGGCGTCGTACCCCTGCTCGGTGAACAGGTCGACTGCGGCCACGACGAGGCGCTCGCGTGCGCCTGGTTCCCACCTACCCATGGGGCCAGCATATGTGATGGGACTCTTGTCCCGTCACCTGGTAGCGTCTGATGGGACAAGAGTCCCATCACTGTCCGTCGTTTCCCCCTGCCCGGGAGAGGATCTCCATGCGTGTTTTCGTCACCGGCGCCACCGGTCTGATCGGCTCCGCCGTCGTCGCCGAACTGCTCGGCAACGGCCATAGCGTCCTCGCACTCGCCCGCTCCGACGCCTCCGCGCGCGCCGCCCGGGCGGCCGGCGCCGAGCCGCTGCGGGGAGCCCTCGCCGATCTGGACATCCTGCGGGCCGGCGCCGCGCAGGCCGACGGCGTCGTCCACCTGGCGTTCGGCAATGACTTCAGCAGCCCTGAAGCCCTCGCGCAGAACGTCGCCGAGGAAAGCGCCGCCCTCGCGGCCCTCGGCGAGGAACTCGTCGGCAGCAACCGCCCCCTGGTGACCGTCTCCGGTACGCCCTGGGCGCCGGGCCGTCCGTCCACCGAGGCCGACCCGGTGCCCACCGACGGACCGGTCGGCGGCCGCGGCCGTGCGGTCACCGCCGTCCTGGACCTGGCCGCGCGCGGGGTGCGCAGTACGGCCGTACGCCTGCCGCGTACCGTCCACAACGAGGGTGCCGGCGGATTCGCCGGTCTGCTGACCGAAACCGCCCGCCGGACCGGGGTATCCGGCTACCCGGGCGACGGCACCCAGCGCTGGCCGGCCGTCCACGCACGCGACGCGGCGGTCCTCTTCCGCCTCGCCCTGGAACAGGCCGAAGCAGGCAGCGTGTGGCACGCCGTGGCCGACGAGGGGGACCAGGTGCGCGACATCGCCGCGGTCATCGGCCGACGGCTCGGCCTGCCGGTCGAATCGGTGCCGGAGCAGACGTACGGCCCCATCGGCCCGATCTTCGCCACCGACCAGCCCTCCTCCAGCACCCATACCCGCCAGACCCTGGGTTGGGAGCCCAAGCACCCCGGCCTCCTGCAGGACCTGGAGAACATCCAGCCCTGACCGGCCGCCGGACGGCCGTCCATACTGCGCACGTCTGCCGGACACGCGTCTGCCAGACTGCCCCGGTGATCATCAGACTCGCGCAGGAACGTGATCTCCCGAGCTTTCTCGCCCTGGCCGCCCAAGTCGAGCACTGGTTCGGCCCGATGGTCGAGGAACCGGGCTTCCATGAAGCGGTGCGCGCGCACCTGCGCCGCTCGACGGCGCTCATCGCCCTCTCCGCGGAATCGGGCCTCCTCGGCGGGCTGTTGTTCGACGCGAAGGCCCCTGTCTTTCACGTCGACTGGCTGGTGGTGGCGGAAGGCGGCCGCGGCAGCGGCGTCGGTCGCGCGCTGATGGACGAGGCATCGCGCAGGTTCGTGCGCGGTCCGGGCATCATCGAGGTGATCACGTTCGGGGCCGACCACCCGGGCGCGGTGGCCAGCGGCGCCCGCGTCTTCTACGAGCGGCTGGGCTTTGCCCCCGCCGAGGCGGCAGAGCCGGGACCGGAAGGCGGGTCACGGCAGCTCTACCGCCGGCCCGTCACCTGACCGCCGGGAGCGCACCTCCAGGGCGGCCGGGCCGAAACCGGCGGGCAGGGCGCTGACGCGCAGCGTGGCGCTCTCTCCGTCGCGCAGGTCGAGGTAGTTGCGGTCGAAGCGGACCTCCGGCGCCGGAGTCAGCGCGTGGGCGAAGTAGGCGAAGCCCGTCGCGGTGCACGCGGTCTCGACCGCGCCCCGGAGCGGCGGGAGGCGGCCCACCGGCTGCGCGCCCAGTGGTACCACGCACCCCCCGGGGCCGCGGGCCCGGTGTGGGACGTCCTGCACCGCGAACGGGTGCTGCTGCGGGACGCCGCCGGGCGCGGCAGCCGCGACGCGACGGCGCCTGCGGGCCAAGCGGACCGCATCAAACGGCAGAGTCAGCGGGCCCTTCCCACACGGCGGTGGCCACGAGGCAGCCGGCGTTGGTGATCGTGCCGGGGGCGGTGAGGCCGACGCCTACTTGAACTCGATCTCGACGAACGCGAGAGGAGACGAACCGGTGTTGAGCACCTCGTGCGCACCGCCGGCCGGGCGGGTGTAGGACTCGCCCGCCTTCAGCTGCGATACGGTCACCGAGCCGTCCGAGCTGATCACATCCGTCTGTCCGTCGGTGACGGGGACGACGACGTAGTCGTACTCGTGGACGTGCTGGCCGGTGCTCTGGCCGGGTTCGAAGTCCCAGCGGGTGACGCGGGTCCTTTCGTCTTCGTGCTGCAGGCTGGCGCGGGCTGAGGCGGTCAAGTCGTTCTCCTTGCTTCCGGCGGACGCAGGGGCTGCGAGCAGCTTGCAGGCGGCACCCGTCGGGGCAGGCTACCCGGCTGACCTGGCCATTCGGCGCCGAGGTCGGCCTTGCACGGTGGACGCCCGCTGCGTCGTGCCGTGAGGGTGCGCCTCCCCGCGCAGGGGCCGCAGATCGCTGGGGCAGTGTTCTTGGCACCGCTTCAGGAGTCCGCCGGACCGCCGTGCAGATCGTGGCTGAGCGTCACGCTGAACGGTCGCACCGGCCAGTCGCCGGCGGCGCGGATGCCGGCGGGCGGAGATCGTGGCTCTTGAGGAGCGGACACCGCCGCGTCTCCCCGTTCAGCCCCCTCCCAGATCGGCCGAGAGCCAGTGCTTCGGCCGCATCCGGACCACGGCGTGATCGGAGAGCTCCGCCTCCGCGTATGCAAGGTAGCTGTCGAGCGCGTCGCCCTCCAGGTAGCGGCTGGCCAACTCGCGGTGCACGCCACCGGCCGCCTCGGTCACCTCGGCCACGGGCCCCTCGACCGAGACGTACCTGACCGTCGGCGTCGTTCGCTGGACCAACAGGCTGAAGCGGCCTGTGGTCTTGATCCGCTGCATCTTCAGGGAGTTCACGCCGGTGAGGATCCACGGCAGTCCGCCGGGCTCATAGGCGTACCAGATCGGTACCAGCAACGGCCCGCGTCCCTCTGCGGCTGCGACCCCGATCGCGGCCACGTGAGGCTCGGCCAGGAACTGTTCGCGTTCTTTACGGGAAAGCGCCATGCCTCGACAGTAGGTGCGGCCACGCGCAGCGGCATCGCGACCGGCTGCGCCGGTTCCGGCCGGAAGATGAATGAGGTGCGCCACGGCGGTGAGTGGGCCCGCCTGCACGGCGCCCGGCACCCCGGGAGGGTCGCTTGCAGCAAGGGACTGC
>NZ_JBNNJZ010000541.1:0-5416 GCF_050270335.1 Streptomyces sp. NPDC059900 | reverse complement strand
GAAGTACATGAACGTGCCGCCGTCCTGCGGCGCATGCGCCACCGGCTCCGAGATCTCCAGGCCGCGCGCCGTCAGCTCCGCGTGCGCGGCCTTCGCGTCGGCGACGCACAGCTGGAGGCCCTGGTAGGAGCCGGGGGCCGGGGTGGGGCCGTCCATCGTGTCCCAGAGGGTGTCGGCCAGCGCGATCGAACAGCCCGAGCCCGGCGGGGTCAGCTGGACGATGCGCATGCCCGGCATGACCTCGGTGTCGATGTCCACGTGGAACCCGAGCTTGTCGCGGTAGAACTCCTTGGCCCGGTCGACGTCGCTGACGGGGAGCGGGATCACCTCGAGTGTGTATTCCATGGGCCGAGTACATCAAGGCTCCGGGGCTCTGTCAGCGTGAACGGCCGCGTCCGCTCCGGAGCCGTCAGGCGAAGCGCCACCGCGTCTGGCTGAACGGCTCGCCCTTGCCGAAGCCGAACGCCGTACGCGGGGCCACCTCGAAGACGTACGCGTGGCCCGCTCCGTGGTGGAAGCAGCCGTCCCGCACGTCGTAGTGCCAGAAGCTGCCGTACTTGTCCTCCCACGCCGTGGCGAGGCGTTGCAGCCTGTCCTCGTCCGTGATCCGGACCGCCGCGCCCTCGACGACCAGGTCATAGCCCTTGTCCCAGAGGTTCACGCCCGTGGTCAGGACGACCTCGGGGTTGGCCGCCACGTTCCGTGCCTTGCGCTCCTCGGGGCCCGTGCAGAAGTGCAGCGCGCCGTCCAGCCAGACCGCGGGCAGCGGCGTGACGTGCGGGCGCCCGTCGGGACGTACGGACGAGATCCAGAAGAGTTCGGCGCTCTTGAGCTGCCGCACGGCGTCGGGCCAGGGGGTCGCGACGGCACCCGTGCTGCTGTACCGGGCATCCAGTTCCGTACGCGGTTGCCCGCTCGACATGCTCGCCATGGTCCGCCTCCCGTTGCTGCCAGCAATGCTCCCGACCAAGTACGGACTCCGCACGCGGGCAGAACTCATCGGTCAGGCCGTAGGCTCGGGGCCAGGTGATCGAACGGAGGCGCGGGGATGACGGTGCCGCAAGGGCGCAGGAGCAGTACGTTCACGCGGCTGCTGCGGCATGGCTTCACCGATCCGTCCGCCGCCGAGCGGCTGCTCGGCGCTCCCGAGCTGTCCTCGGTGCGGACCGATCCGGTGCTGCTCGATGCCCTGAGCGCCACCGCCGACCCGGACCTGGCCCTCCTGGGCCTGCTGCGCCTGGTCGAGGGACAGCCCGACGACCTCAGCCGCCGTGAGCTGCTCGATACCCTGGTCAGCGCCAAGCCGCTGCGCGACCGGCTCCTCGGCGTGCTCGGCGCTTCAGAGGCCCTGGCCGACCACCTGGCCAGGCACCCCGGCGACTGGCGTGCCCTGGCCACGTACGAGCTCGCCGACCTGCACCCCGGCGTAGAAGAGTTCGAGCGCGGCCTTGAGGACGCCACCGACCCGGTCTCGCTGCGCGTCTCCTACCGCCGATGCCTGCTCGCCATAGCGGCTCGTGACGTCTGCGGCACGACGGACGTCGCCGAGGCGGCGGCCGAACTCGCGGACCTGGCGACGGCGACCCTGCGCGCCGCGCTCGCCATGGCCGAGGCGGATGCTCCCGCGGACGCGTCGCAGTGCAGGCTCGCGGTCATCGCGATGGGCAAGTGCGGCGGCCACGAGCTGAATTACGTGTCGGACGTCGACGTGATCTTCGTCGGCGAGGCGGTGGACGGCGCCGACGAGGGCAAGGCGATCCAGGCCGCCACGCGGCTCGCCTCGCACATGATGCGGATCTGCTCGGAGACCACGGTCGAGGGCACCATCTGGCCGGTCGACGCCAACCTCCGCCCCGAGGGCCGCAACGGCCCCCTGGTGCGTACCCTCAGCAGCCACCTCGCCTACTACCAGCGGTGGGCCAAGACCTGGGAGTTCCAGGCGCTGCTCAAGGCCCGCCCGGTGGCCGGGGACCTGGCCCTCGGCGAGGAGTACGTCAGCACGCTCGCGCCCCTCGTCTGGCACGCGGCCGAGCGCGACAACTTCGTGCCCGACGTGCAGAAGATGCGCCGCCGGGTCGTGGAGAACATCCCGGCGGGCGAGGTCGACCGCGAGCTGAAGCTGGGCCCCGGCGGCCTGCGGGACGTCGAATTCGCCGTACAGATGCTCCAGTTGGTGCACGGCCGCGGCGACACCTCGATCCGCAGCGGCTCGACCCTCGCGGCCCTGGAGGCGCTCGCGGCCGGCGGCTATGTGGGGCGCGTGGACGCGGTCCAGCTCGACGACGCCTACCGCTTCCTGCGCTCCCTGGAGCACCGCATCCAGCTGTTCAAGATGCGGCGCACCCACCTCATCCCCGAGGACGACGCGGACCTGCGGCGCATCGGCCGCTCCCTGGGCATGCGGACAGAGCCGATCACCGAGCTCAACCGCGCCTGGAAGCGGCATACTTCGGTGGTGCGCCGCCTGCACGAGAAGCTCTTCTACCGCCCGCTCCTGGACGCCGTGGCCCAACTGGCGCCCGGCGAGACCAGGTTGAGCACCGAGGCGGCCCGCGAACGCATGGTGGCTCTCGGCTACCACGATCCCGCGGCGGCCCTGCGCCACCTGGAGGCCCTCGCCTCGGGCGTCACCCGCAAGGCGGCGATCCAGCGCACCCTGCTGCCCGTCCTCCTCGGCTGGTTCGCGGACTCGGCGGACCCCGACGCGGGCCTCCTGAACTTCCGCAAGGTCTCCGACGCCCTCGGCAAGACCCCCTGGTACCTGCGGCTCCTGCGCGACGAGGGCGCCGCCGCCGAGAACCTCGCCCGCGTCCTGTCCGCCGGACGCCTGGCCCCCGACCTCCTCATGCGCGCCCCCGAAGCGGTGGCCCTGCTCGGCGACCAGCGCGGCCTGGAACCGCGCGACCACGCCCACCTGGAGCAGGAGGTCCTGGCCGCGGTGGGCCGCGCCGACGGCGGCGAACAAGCCGTCGCGGCGGCGCGCGGCGTCCGCCGCCGCGAGCTGTTCCGTACGACGGCGGCGGACATCATCGGCTCGTACGGCACCGAGGAGAGCCCCGCCGAGGCCGACCCCGGCGCCCTGGTGGACCGGGTGGGCGACGCGGTCTCCGACCTCACGGCCGCGACGATCGCGGGGACGCTGCGCGCGGTGGTCCGCGAGGGCTGGGGCGACACGCTGCCGGTGCGGTTCGCGGTGATCGGCATGGGCCGCCTCGGCGGCCACGAACTGGGCTATGGCTCGGACGCGGACGTCCTGTTCGTCCACGAGGCGCGCGAGGGCGTCGGGGACCAGGAGGCGGGGAAGGCCGCCGCCAAGGTGGTCTCGGAGATGCGCAGGCTCCTCCAGATCCCCAGCGCCGACCCGCCGCTCCTGATCGACACGGATCTGCGGCCCGAGGGCAAGAGCGGCCCGCTGGTGCGCACCCTCGCGTCGTACGAGGCCTACTACCGCCGCTGGTCACTGGTCTGGGAGGCCCAGGCGCTGCTGCGTGCCGAACCCATCGCGGGGGACGCCGAGCTCGGCCGCGCCTTCATCGAACTCGTGGACCCGCTGCGTTACCCGGCGGAGGGCCTCGGCGACGACGCGATCCGTGAGATCCGCCGCCTCAAGGCCCGCATGGAGGCGGAACGCATGCCGCGCGGCGCCGACCCCACCCTGCACACCAAACTGGGCCGCGGCGGCCTCTCGGACGTCGAGTGGACCGTGCAGCTGATGCAGCTGACGCACGGCTGGGTCGAACCGGGCCTGCGCACGACACGCACCCGCGAAGCCCTCGCGGCGGCCTGCGCGGCCGAGCTGATCCCGACCGAGGACGCGGCGATCCTGGACGAGGCGTGGGTCCTGGCCACCAGGGTGCGCAACGCGGTGATGCTGGTCCGCGGCCGGGCCGGCGACACGTTCCCCTCGGACGGCCGGGAACTGGCGGCGGTGGGCCGGTACCTGGGCTACGACCCCGGGCACGTCGGCGACATGCTGGACGACTACCGCCGCACCACGCGCAGGGCACGGGCCGTGATGGAGGAGAGGTTCTACGGGGCCTGAGTGGTCGGGGCAGGGGTCCGGGCCGGAGCCGGGGCCGCCACCTCGCGCGGCAGCTTGTGCGGCTGGGTCCCGTACCAGAGCCAGGCCACCCCGAAGCCGAACGCCAGGCAGATCATGCCGCCCACCGCGTCCAGCCAGAAGTGGTTGGCGGTGGCCACGATCACGATCAGCGTCGCCGTGGGGTAGAGCAGACCGAGGATCTTGGCCCACGGGGCCGACGCCAGAGCGAAGATCGTCAGGCCGCACCACAGGGACCAGCCGATGTGCATCGAGGGCATCGCCGCGTACTGGTTCGACATGTGCTTGAGGTCGCCGGAGGCCATGGAGCCCCAGGTCTGGTGGACGAGGACCGTGTCGATGAAGTCGTGGCCGTTCATCAGGCGCGGGGGCGCCAGGGGGTAGAGGTAGTAACCGAGGAGCGCCACGGCGGTTGTCGCGAACAGGACCATGCGCGTCGCCGCATAGCGTCCCGGATGCTTGCGGAACAGCCAGACCAGGACACCGAGCGTCACCACGAAGTGCAGCGTCGCGTAGTAGTAGTTCATGCCGACGATGAGCCACGACACGGAGTTCACCGCGTGGTTGACGCTCTGCTCGACGGCGATCCCCAGATGTTGCTCCGCTTGCCAGATCCAGTCGGCGTTGCGCAGGGCCTGTGACTTCTGTTCCGGTACGGCGTTGCGGACCAGGGAGTACGTCCAGTAACTGACCGCGATCAGCAGGATCTCGAACCAGAGTCGCGGGCGTCGGGGCGCGCGCAGACGGCGCAGGAATGCCCGCCCATTGCGGTCCTCCTGCTCGCCCGCGATGGGTGATGTGGTGGGCCGCTGCTGGCCTTCCAGTGTCGTCACAGTCATCTCACCCATAGGCACAGAGTCTGCCAGATACCGACCCTCCGCCCGATCATCCCAAGGTCTGGTTCAGGTCGCATTCTCTACGCCCTACGAACGAGTGCATCCCCGAGGGGAGGAAGCGGTTGAACCCCGAACGACCAGCTCCGGCATGAAGACGAATTCGCTGTGCGGGGCGGGCGTGCCGCCGATCTCCTCCAGGAGCGTGCGGACCGCGGCCTGCCCCATCGACGGCACGGGTTTACGCACCGTGGTCAGGGGCGGATCGGTGAAAGCGATCAACGGAGAGTCGTCGAATCCCACCACCGAGATGTCGTCGGGGACCTCGAATCCGCGCTGCCGCGCCGTCCGTATCGCGCCCAGGGCCATCATGTCGCTCGCGCACACGACGGCCGTGCAGCCGCGGTCCATCAGCGCGGATGCCGCCGCCTGCCCGCCCTCCAGCGTGTACAGCGAATGCTGGACCAGTTCGGACTCGATCTCCTGCGGAGTCAGTCCCAGCAGGTCCTGCACCGTGCGTACG
>NZ_JBNNJZ010000540.1:0-5438 GCF_050270335.1 Streptomyces sp. NPDC059900 | reverse complement strand
GACGGCGTCCGCGACTGCGTCTTCCTCGATCCGTCCGGCAACATGCTGCGCTTCACCCAACCGCTTCGTCCGGGAACACCGGAGAGGTGATGCACCCCGTGACCCTTTTACGCTTTTACGCCGTGTGCTTCCGTCGCTGCGGAGAAAGCATTGGACCAGTGATTTCACCCGAATGGGAGACGGAAAGGCGGGCTTTCAAGCGGGTGCATGCCAGGCGCTCCCTGTCACGGATTCGGCTGGTATGAGTCGGGGAGGCCGGGTAGAACACTGTTATGGAATCCATGCAGTGGGAAATGGCCGCATCGTCGGGCACGGCCTTGCTCATGTGGATCGTCGGCCTGGTCGTGGTCGGGGTTCTTCTGGCCGCCTTTTTCTGGGGGCGTCGAGTGCGGTCGCGTGAGCCCGCGCCACCGCGCCCGGAAGAGCAGCCGAAATTGCCCGAGGACGGCCCTGTGGGGGAAGTCCGGGAGTTCCGGGAGCCGAATGAGGTACCCCGCGACGGCGGTCGGCTGACGCCGACTGAACTCGACGGCAATTACGGCACGCCGAGCACTCACCGCAGTCCTTCCCAGGACCCGGAGGACCACAAGAAGCCGGGTGGTGGCGGCAGCTTCGGCAGCGGCGGCCTCGGCTGACGTCCTCCCTCCTGCGCGCTGCCCGCACCAGGCCCGGCACCCGGATGGCCGGGCCGGGTCGGCTCAGTGCACGCAGAGGCAGAACGGGTGGCCCGCCGGGTCGGCGTAGATCCGCCAGTTGGCCTCCGGGCGGATCTTGTCGGTTCGCTCCAGCACGGTGGCGCCGAGGCTGAGCGCCCGCTTCTCCTCCCCGTCGAGGTCGTCCACGTCGAAGTCCAGGTGCATCTGCTGCGGGTACTGCTGGCCGGGCCACTGGGGCGGGCGGTAGCCGTCCACCCGCTGGCAGGCAATGGGAATCCCCTCGAAGCCGTGCACCTCGAGCCAGTCGGAATCCTCCGGATCCTCGACCACCCGGCCGCCGAGCAGTTCCGCGTAGAACGCCGCGAGCCGTACCGGATCGGCGCAATCGAGCGCGACCGCCTGCAGCTTTCGAATCACTTCCGACACTCTTCTCTCTTGAGCCACTGCCGTAGCACCCGTACGGGAGCTTTCGTACCCCTCTCCCCCGCGAGCATGCACCAGGACCAGGCTTCGGGCTGGTCGGGTGACGACTGGCACTGCGGTGCCGGGTGCGCCGGCGACGCCGCGGCTGAGGAGTAACCCGGGCCAGGGCTCGGCGTTATGAGGCCGTGGGTATCTGGCTGCTCAATAACTTCAGCACTCTCGCGCTTGCCGGGCTGCTCGGTGGCGGCGCCGTACTGGCTGCCGTGGCCGGCCTGATGGTGCTGCGGCGCAGATTTCCTCACCACGCGAACGGCACGCACAACGAGATGATCGGC
This sequence comes from Streptomyces sp. NPDC059900, assembly GCF_050270335.1. Classification (NCBI taxonomy): domain Bacteria; kingdom Bacillati; phylum Actinomycetota; class Actinomycetes; order Kitasatosporales; family Streptomycetaceae; genus Streptomyces; species Streptomyces sp. NPDC059900. Next base: position 4,024 of record NZ_JBNNJZ010000540.1, on the reverse strand, counting down.
GTCGTGCTCGGCATGTACGCCGCGATCTACGGAATCATCCTGGCCTTCGTCGTGGTGGCCGAGTGGGAGGGCCTCAACGAGGCGGAGACCAACGTCGCGCTCGAGGCCAGCCAGACCGCCGAGGTGGTGCGCGACGCCCCGGCCTTCCCGCCCGGGCAGGAGCGCCGGGTGACGGACGCCGTGGGGGCGTACGTCCGTGTCGTCGTCGACGAGCAGTGGCCGATGATGCGCGCCGGACGGCCCGACCCCGGTGTCACCAACCCCGAAGTGGTCGCGCTGTACAAGGTGTTCCAGGACTACGAGCCGCGGACCGAGGCCGAGAAGACCTACTACCAGCAGTCCGTCGCGACGCTGGGCGAGATCGCGGGCGCACGTCGCACCCGGCTCTCCGACGCGGAGCAGTCCCTGCCGTCCCTCCTGAACATCCTCGTCTACGGTGGCGCGCTCATCATGCTTCCCCTGACCTTGCTGTACGGCATCAGGAGCCTGCGCGCGAACCTGATGTTCGTGATGTCGGTGGCCGCGCTGATCGGCGTGAGTCTGCTGCTGTGCCTGACGCTGGACCATCCCTTCGCGGGCGATCTCGCCGTTTCGCCTGCTCCGTTCAAGGAAGGCGTGCTCGCTCAGTACTGGTGACTCGGTCCTCTCGGGTGGGGGTGTCCGGCTACAGGCCCAGGTCCCGGCCCACGATCTCCTTCATGATCTCGGTGGTGCCGCCGTAGATGGTGGTGATGCGCGAGTCCAGGTAGTCGTGGGCGATGCGGTATTCGAGCATGTAGCCATAAGCGCCGTGCAGTTGGAAACAGCGGCCGACGATGTCCACGTAGCGCTCGGTGGCCCAGAATTTCGCTGATGCGGCATCCACCGCGCTCAGTCGGCCGCGGGAGTGCCGGGCGAGCAGATCGTCCAGGTAGGCGCGTCCCACCCGGGCGGTGGTCACCATGTCGGCCAGTTCGAAGCGGGTGTTCTGGAAGGAGCCGATCGGCCGGCCGAACGCCTTGCGTTCGCGGACGTAGTCCAGGGTGCGTTCCAGTACGCCCTCGATGGATGCCACGGCGTTGGCGGCTATCGAGATCCTCTCCTGGGGCAGGTTGCGCATCAGGGATTTGAAGCCGCTTCCCTCCGGGCCGAGCAGGTTGGCCGCCGGTACCCGCAGGTCGTGGAAGAACAGCTCGCTGGTGTCCTGGGCGTGCAGGCCGACTTTCTCCAGGTTGCGCCCGCGGGAGAAGCCGGGGCGGTTCGCCTCGATGACCAGCAGGCTGATCCCGCCGTGGCGGTCGGGTCCGGTGCGTACGGCGGTGACGACCAGGTCGGCGTTCTGGCCGTTGGAGATGAAGACCTTGCTGCCGTTGACCACGTAGTCGTCGCCGTCGCGGACGGCGGTGGTGGCGATGCCGGCCAGGTCGCTGCCGGTTGCGGGTTCGGTCATCGCGACGGCGACGACGAGCTCTCCGGCGGCGATGCCCGGCAGCCAGCGGGCCTTTTGCTCCTCGTCGGTCAGGTCGGTGAAGTAGGGCACGACGATGTCGTTGGACAGGGTCAGTGAGGCCAGCCCGTCCGAGGCGGGATGGCGGGAGAACTCTTCGCCGATGACCGCGTTGAAGCGGTAGTCGCTGGCCCCGCCGCCGCCGTATTCCTCGGGGATGTTGAAGCCGAGGATGCCCGCGCGGGCGGCTTCGCGGAAGAGTTCGCGGTCGACCTTGCCCTCGGTGCGCCACTGCTCGGCGTGCGGCTCGGCGTGCTTGTCGGCGAAGGCGCGGGCCGTGTCCCGCAGGAGCTCGTGCTCGTCGTCGTACAGCGACCGGTCGGCGGAGATCACATCGGCCATCAGGATTCCTGTTCCAGAGCATGGTCGGAGGAGGAAGGGGGGTGCGGGTGGTCAGGTCCCGGGCAGGAGGACGGGTTTCAGCGTCCGGCCGGCGCGCTGGTCGGCCACCGCCCGGTCGAAGTCGGCCAGGGCGTAGGTGGTCACCAGGCGGTCGAGGGGCAGATGGCCGCTGCGGAAGCGCCGGACCAGCTCGGGGATGAGGTGCGAGGGATCGGCATCGCCCTCGACGCAGCCGCGCACCTGCAGCCCGCGCAGCATCAACTTCCGTACGTCGAGTGATGCCTGGGCAGCTCCCAGCCCGACCAGGGCCAGGACGCCGCGCGGCTGGAGCAGGGCGAGCGCGCGGGCGATCGACTCGGGCTGTCCGGTGGTGTCCAGGGCGTGGGTGACCGCGGGTATCGGTTCGTCCAGTGCGGCCACGGTCGTGGCGCCGTACTGGGCGAGCAGGGCGCGGCGCGGTGCGACGGGCTCGGCCACGACGACCTCGACGCCTTCGGAGAGAGCTGTCAGGGCCGCGACGGCGCCCACCCCGCCGGCGCCGACGACCAGCAGGCGATCGCCGTGCCGGGGGCGCAGGACGTTGAGCACCGCGCCCGCGCCGGTCAAAAATCCGCAGCCCAGGGGCGCGGCGACTTCCGGTGGCAGGTCGCCGACGGGGATGCAGGAGCGGGCATGGGCCAGTGCGGCGGTGGCGAAGGACGACTGGCCGAAGAAGGCCCCGAAGACCGGCTGGTCCCCCACCCGCAGGGTCGGCGACCCGTCGAGCCGCCGTCCCGAGCCGTTGAGCGCGGCCGCCCAGGCGCAGTACCCGGGCAGGCCGGCCCGGCACTGGGCGCATCCGCCGCACGAGGCGAAGGAGAGCACGACCCGGTCGCCGAGGCTGAGGCCGCCGGCGGCGGGTCCCAGGTGTTCGACGGTGCCGCAGCCCTCGTGGCCGAGGACGGCCGGCTGTGTGCCGAGTTTCCTGCGGGTGAGCAGGTCGGTGTGGCACACCCCCACTGCCTCGATCCGGACGATGACCTCGTCGGGGCGGGGGTCGTCCAGTTCGGCGTCGACCAGTTCGCCGCCCGCGGGGCCGTGCGAGAGCAGGGCGGAGATCTTCACTCCTGCTCCAGGGCGAAGTAGAAGAGGTGCCCGCCGGCGGAGACCGTGCTGGCCTTGCCGTTCATCACGCCCATGAGGGTGCTCTCGTCCACGCGCTTGAAGTGGTCGAACACCGCCATGCCGTCGTAGACCATCGTGGCGGTCACCTCGCCGCGGAACTCGATGTTCCACAGGCTGGCCTCGCCGCGGCCTGCTGTGGTGTCGGAGTAGAGGCTGCCGTCCGGGGCCCGGCAGATGAGCGGTTGGGCGTTGTCCAGGGCGGTGAACTGCTTTCCGTGCCAGTGGCTTCGGGCCAGCACCTGCTCGATGGGATGGCCGGTGGAGAAGGCGAAGCCCTTCCAGGAGCCCAGAATGGCCGAGGCGTCCACGACGTCGAGGTCGGCCCACAGGGCATCCAGGGCGTCCGGGTCGACCGGGCCCGGCGCTGTGCGCAGGGCCCGCCAGCGCTCGCGTACGGGAGGCAGGGTGTGGGTCATCGCGCACCGAGCCGGCGCAGGAGGGACAGCTGGCTGTTGGTACGGGCGACGAAGCTTTCCACCGGTTGTTTCGGTGAGGGGCCCAGGGGCATGAGGCGCTGCACGGCGATGGTCTGGCTCTGGGTGTACTTGCGGATGCCTTCGGCTCCGTGGCGGCGGCCCATTCCGCTGTCGCCCGTGCCGCCCATGCCGGCTTCGATGCTGCCTGCTGCGGCGGCGGCCCCGTCGTTGATGTTGACCGATCCGGTGCGGATGAGCCGGGCCATGCGGGTGGCCTTGCGGGTGTCCTTGGACCAGACGGAGGCCGACAGGCCATAGGTTCCCTGGTTGGCCAGGTCCAGCGCCTGGTCGTCGCTGGCATAGGGGTACAGCGCGAGGACCGGGCCGAAGGTTTCGCTCGCGCAGGCGTCCATGTCGGTGCTGACGCCTTCGAGGATGGTCGGTTCGTAGAACAGCGGGCCGATGTCGGGCCTGGCCCGGCCCCCGGCCAGCACCGTGGCTCCCTTGGCCCGGGCGTCCTCGACATGGGCGCTGACCGCGGCCAGTTGCGCCGGCGAGACCAGCGGCCCCAGGTCGGCCGTGTAGTCGTAGGACCGTCCCGGGCGCAGTGCCCGGG
>NZ_JBNNJZ010000539.1:0-5454 GCF_050270335.1 Streptomyces sp. NPDC059900 | reverse complement strand
ACATCACCAACAGACACGTCCTCCACGAACTAAGAGTATTAGCCGACGCCGCAGCCGCCGTCGGACTCCGCGGCGGAGTCCGGCTCCGCGGCGGCGTGCGCCGCGGGTCCCGCCGCCGTGAGGGCGCCGACCGCCATGAGACCCGCGGCGGCGCTCAGTACGTCACGTCGTGTGGTGCCCGCTTCACGCGGGCTGTCTATGTCGTAGCCCATGGAGGCCAGCACAGCGGCGAGCGCACGGCCGCGCACGCCGAATGCTCCGCTTGGCGTAACACCCCGTACACCCCGCGTGCCCGGGCCGCGGGGCCGCCGGGTCAGTCGGGGATCGGCCGGTACACGGTGAGCGCCTCGGGGAGCTTGTCCAGGAGCAGCGAGGCGGGCGCGGGGGCGAGTTCGCCGTCGTAGGCCATCTGGGTGCCCTCCGGCAGGCCCGAGATGACCAGACGCTGCGCCTTGGCCGACGCGTAGAGCCGGGTCTTGGCCAGCTGTCCGGCAAGGGCCGCGGCGAGCAGGCGGCTGCGCGCGAACTTCCCGCCGCTCGCGATACGGACGTCGAGCAGCCCGTCGGCCAGGTCGTGCCTGCGCACCGGCGCGATGCCGGTGCTGCGGTAGGCGCCGTTGCCCGCGAAGAGCAGCCACATGTCCCTGGCCTTGCCGTTGACCACCGCGCGCAACGGCTTACCGGTGTGCAGGATCTGGGAGACGCCGAGCAGGGCGGCGGGCGGGCCGCCGATCTTCGGGGACCATTCCTCCCTGATGCGGACGAGTTCGGGGTAGGCACCGAGGCTGAACGTGTTCAGGAAGTACACCGGCTCGGAGTACGTCCGTCCGTCCGGGCCGATCCCGGCGAGCGGCTTCACCCGGCCGACGTCGGCCCGTACGGCGCTGCCCGTGGCCAGGGCGACGCAGGCGTCCGCGACCGTGTCGACGCCCAGGTCGGCGGCGAAGTGGTTGAAGGTTCCGCCGGGCAGGACCATCAGCGGCACGTCGAACTGCAGGGCCGCCGTCACGGCGGCGTTCACCGTGCCGTCACCCCCGCACACGCCGAAGACGCCGCCGCGCCGGGCCGCGTCCCTGGCCGCCTCCTCCAGGACCTTGGGCAGCGGCCCCGCCTCCTGCTCGTAGAGGATCACCTCCGCGCGGGGCAGCGCGGTCTTCAACTGCCGTACCGGGTCGAGAAGTTGCGGCTGCGCCCCGGACGAGGGGTTGACCACCACGACCAGGCCCTCGCCCTCCGGCAGCGCGGGCGCGTCCGTACGGGGGCGTGCGGGCGGCGGCAGCTGCGCCCTGGAGGGCACCATGCCGCGCACCGCGTAGGCGGCGCCCGCGCCGAGGGCCGCGCCGACCAGGACATCGCTGGGGTAGTGCACGCCGGTGTACACGCGGGAGAAGGCGACGGACGCCGCGATCGGGGCCACGGCCGCGCCCATCCCCCGCGACTCCAGGGCGACTCCCGTGGCGAAGGCCGCCGCCGAAGCCGCGTGCCCGGAGGGGAAGGAGCTGGTGACGGGCTGCCGGGAGAGATGCCGTATCACCGGTACCGCGTCGAGGACCGGCCGCGAGCGGCGCACCGCCCGCTTGCCCAGGGTGTTGACCGTGCCCGAAGCAAGGGCCAGGGACGCGACGCCGCGCACCGCCGCACGCCTGCCGCGCGCACCGCCGAACGCCCACATCCCCGCGGCGATGCCGAACCACAGCAGCCCGTGGTCGGCGCTGCGGCTCAGTCGCGGCAGGACCGGCTCCGCGGCCGGCCAGGAGCGGACGGCCACGCGGTGGAACGCGAGGCGGTCGGTGGCGCCGAGCAGCTTGCGGATGTGCGGTCCCTGGTCCTGGAGATCACTCATGAAGCCCCTATACCCCCGCGGGCCGTTCGCATCGCACACATCTTGCGCCGGCACTGTGACGTTCACTTCAATCAGTCATATGGCAGCTTCCGGCCCCACCTCACCGCGGCATCCCCTCCCCTCGCAGCGGCCCGCCGAGCTGCCGCCGACCGCGTGGGCCGTGCTCGGCCTGCTCTCCTTCCCCGGCGAACGCACCGGGTACGAGCTGAAGAAGTGGGCGGACGCCTCGCTGCGGCACTTCTACTGGTCGCCCGCCATCAGCCAGATCTACGCCGAACTGCGCCGCCTCGAAGCACTCGGGTACGCCACGTCCCGGCGCTCGGGCCCCGAGGAGCCCCGCGCGAAGCGGTCGTACGCCATCACGGCCGAGGGCCGCGCCGCGCTCGTCGGATGGGCGGCGGGCGTCAGCGACGCGGGCCCGCCGGTCCTCAAGCACCCGCTGCTCCTGCGGGTCTGGCTCGGGCATCTCGCGGCGCCCGGCCATCTGCGGGCCCTGGTGACCGAGCACATCGCGCACACCCGCGGCGAGCTGAAGGAGATCGACGACGCGCTCGCCCGCGCGGACGGCCAGGAGGCGTGGACGCATCCGCAGATCGCCCTGCGCTGGAGCTGCCGGCGTCTCGAAGCGGAGATCGAACTGGCCGAGGCGATGCTCGCCGACCTCGCGGAACTCGCGGATCCGGCGGAGCTGGCACAACCGGCGGCGGCGCCCGGCGATCACGCCGGGATCACCGGCTGCGCACCCCCCGGTCAACCTGCCGGGGACTCGCCCACCCAAGGGTGACGTGGCTCGCGGCGCGGGGCCGCCGACCGGTAGGACGGGCGGGGTCGTCCGCCCCCGCCGAATGGAGCAGTGCACCTGTGAGCACCCGCGCCGTCCTTGCCGCCGCCGTCATCACCGGGCTTCTGCTCGGCATCGTGGGGAGCAGAACGGACGACTCCGATTCTTCCTGGCGCTCCCGTACGGACGGTTCCATCGCGGAAGCGGGCCGTTAGGCTGCGCCATGCCGCGTGGCACCCCTGTCCTCGCCCCGCGGCCACCGAGCCGCCGTCGACGGAAGCGAGTGAACCTTGAACTTCCTCACCATCGGTCACCGCGGGGTCATGGGTGTCGAACCCGAGAACACCCTCCGGTCCTTCATCGCCGCGCAAGCCGCGGGCCTCGATCTCATCGAGCTCGATCTGCATCTGAGCAAGGACGGCGCCCTGGTCGTCATGCACGATGCCGACGTGTCCCGTACGACCGACGGCAAGGGACCGATCGCCGAGAAGACCCTGGCCGAGTTGCGGGAGCTCGACGCGGGACGCGGCGAGCGGATCCCCGTCTTCGAAGAGGTCCTTGACGCCGTGCAGGCGCCGCTGCAGGCCGAGATCAAGGACGTGGCCGCCGCCCGCGCCCTGGCCGAGGTGATGCACCGGCGTGATCTGGTCGGCCGGGTCGAGGTGATCTCCTTCCACGACGAGGCGATCGCCGAGATCTCCCGCCTCGTCCCCGGCGTCCGCACCGCGCTCGTCGCCAGCCGGTACGGCACCGACGTCGTGGAGCGCGCCACGGCGGTCGGCGCCACCACCCTCGTGCTGAACATCCGGCGGCTGACCCAGGAGATCGTCGAGCGGGCCAAGAAGGCCGACCTGCGGATCATCGGCTGGGTCGTGAACTCGCAGGACGATCTGCGCCTCGTGCGCGCGCTCCAGCTGGACGGGGCGACCACGGACTACCCGGAGATCAAGCGGACGGGCCGCTTCACGGCCTGACCGCTGCCCGCCGCCGTCTGTCGCCGCCTGTCGCGCCGCCGGTCGCCGCCGCGCTCAGCCGAGGGGCTTGACGAGCAGCTCGAACTGCAGGTCGTCCCGCTGCGGAAGACCGAAGCGCTCGTCGCCGTACGGGAAGGGGGTCATCTTTCCCGTACGGCGGTAGCCGCGCCGCTCGTACCAGGCGATGAGGTCCTCCCGTACGGAGATCACGGTCATGTGCATCTCCCGCACGCCCCACGCCTCCCGTGCGGTCCGCTCGGCCTCCGCCATGATCACCTTGCCCAGGCCCGCGCCCTGGAGCGCCGGGCTCACCGCGAACATCCCGAAGTAGGCGTGATCACCCCGGTGTTCGAGCTGGCAGCAGGCGACGACCTCGCCGTCCCGCTCGACCGCGAGCAGCTTGCCGGCCGGTGACTCGATGACGTCGCGGACACCCTGCGGGTCGGTCCGCTGCCCCTGGAGGATGTCCGCCTCCGTGGTCCATCCCGCCCGGCTCGAATCGCCGCGGTACGCCGACTCGACGAGCGAGACGAGCACGTCGACGTCCGCGTCGGTGGCGGCACGGAAGGTGACGTCGTTCGCGCTCAGGCGCGGTGCGGTGTCCATGGGGCGGGTTCTCCGATCTCTGTCGCCCGCCGCTGTCCGGCGCGGCGTGGGCGGGGCACCGCCGAGCGTATCCCCCCGCTAAGGTGCGGCTGCATGGTGCATGTACTGAGCAGCAGGATCCTTCTCCGTCCCACCGATCCGGAGCGCTCCCGCGCGTTCTACGGCGAGGCACTGGGGCTCGGCGTCTACCGGGAGTTCGGTACGGGCCCCGAGCGCGGCACGGTCTACTTCCTCGGCGGCGGCTTCCTGGAGGTCTCCGGCCGCTCCGACACTCCCCCCGCACCCGGCCTCCAGCTGTGGCTGCAGGTGGCGGACGCGCGGGAGGCGCACGCGGACCTCGTGGCGCGGGGGGTGGAGGTGGTGCGGGAGCCGGTGAAGGAGCCCTGGGGCCTGATCGAGATGTGGATCGCGGACCCGGACGGCGTCAGGATCGTCCTCGTCGAAGTACCGCAGGACCATCCCATCCGCTACCGGCCCGGCATCTGAGAGAACCACCGCAGGGACACACCGGGACGACGGCGGCTGACTCGGCGGATCGCGGGTACCCGGGTTCCCCGCCCGGCGCATCCGAGGTGCGCCGGGCCGCCCGCCGTCGGAGGATGAACCGGACCCTTCGCCCAGGAGGACCCGCGCGTCCGGGCCTTCGTCGTCGCCACGCTCGCCTGGCTCGGGTGAGCCCAACCCTGGAGCGATCTCTTATGCAACGTCCCCGGATTCTGATCATCGGCGGTGGCTTCGCCGGTATGGAGTGCGCGCACAAGCTGGAGCGGACGCTCAAGGCGCAGGACGCCGAATTGCGGCTGATCAGCCCGACGGACCACCAGCTGTATCTGCCGCTGCTTCCCCATGTCGCGTCCGGCGTGCTCACCCCGCAGTCGGTCGCGGTGCCGCTGCGCCGCATGCTGCGCCGCACGGCGATCGTGCCGGGCGGGGCCATCGGGGTGGACCCGCACGCGAAGGCCGTGATCGTACGGAAGATCAACGGCGAGGAGGTCGTGGAGCGCTACGACTACCTGGTCCTGACCCCGGGCAGCGTGACCCGGCAGTTCGACATCCCCGGCGTCGACCGCTACGCCGTGGGCGTGAAGACGCTGGCCGAGGCCGCCTGGATCCGCGACCACGTGATCTCGCAGCTGAGCCTGGCGGCGGCCAGCTCCGACCGGGCCGAGCGGGAGTCACGGCTGCAGTTCGTGGTCGTGGGAGGCGGTTACGCGGGCACGGAGACGGCGGCGTATCTGCACCGTCTGACG
>NZ_JBNNJZ010000538.1:0-5463 GCF_050270335.1 Streptomyces sp. NPDC059900 | reverse complement strand
GTGCGTGACCTGGTCGACGAGGTATTGGTCGTGCCCGAGGCGGAGGCTTACGCGGGCGTGCTCGAACTGGCCGAGCACGCAAAGGTATGGGCGGAACCGGCAGCGGGCTGCCTCCTGCCGGCGGCCCGCCGCGTCCTGGCCAAGACCGGCGATGCGACCAGGCTCGGGCTGGTGATCTGCGGCGGCAACGCATCGGTGGAGGACGTGACCGCGTACGCGGGGTCGACCCTCTGAGCCGGGCCGGATCCCTTCGTACGGACGGGCGCGCGGTTGTCGTGGTGGTGCCGTCCTGACGGTGCGGTGGCCTCCCGCCGACGTACCGTCAGGACGGCGGCCGCGTTTTAGCAGGTGCCGTCCGACACCTTGAGACCCGTGCCTGCTCCCGCCGTTCTGCCCACGATGGCCGGCACACAGGAGGCCTTGTCGAGGGAGTGGGAGTAGGGGATGCTCACCGTGGTGTTGGACGTGGGGTTGGGGCCTGCCGGGTTGTACTCGTCGTCGGCGGAAGACCAGGTCACCTGGTCGAAGGTGTTGCCGCTGACCTGCCAGTAACCGGCCGCGTCGGTGTAGAAGGTGCCCAGGACGTCCTAGGAGTTCTTGAAGTAGTTGTTGTCCACCTTGGCCTTGGCTCCGGCGCGGGAGTTGATGCCGGACTCGTTCAGGCCGGTGTAGTAGTTGTTGTAGATGTGCGCCGTGCCGCCGCGGAGCAGGGGCGTGCGCGAGTCGATGTTCTCGTACTTGTTGTGGTCGTAGGTGATGTAGCTGTTGGAGACGTCGCTCTCGCTGGACCCGACGAGGCCGCCGCGCCCGGAGTTGCGCAGGATGCTGTACGACGGCGTGACGTACTGCGTGTTGTTCTTCATGTCGAAGAGGCCGTCGTAGCCCTCGGACTCCCCGCCTGACGCCTCCAGGGTCGTGTGGTCGACCCAGACGTTGCGGACGTCGCTCTCCATGCCGATGGCGTCGCCGCCGTTGGAGGTGGGGGAGCCGGACTTCTTGACGTTCTTGACGGTCACGTTCCGGATGACGATGTTGCTGGAATCGCGGATGTGGATGCCCAGTTGGTCGAAGACGGCGCCGCTGCCGACGCCGATGAGCGTGACGTTGCTGATCTGCTTGAGCTCGATCACGCCGGCGGCGGTGTTGCAGCTGTCGCCCGACACCTTCGTGGTGTTGGCGTGGTTGATCGTGCCCTCGACCTCGATGGTGATCGGGGTGTCGTCGGCGGCGCGGTTGCACAGGGCCGTGTGGATCGCGGTGCCCGTCGTGGCCCGCACCGTCTGGCCGCCCGCGCCGCCGGTCGTCCCGCCGTTCTGCGTGGCGTAGCCGGTGGCGCCGGCGGCCGCGGCCGTGGGCTGCGCCGAGGCCTCCGGCAGCGTCAGCGCCGCGCCGCTGGCGGCCGCGACGGCCAGCGTGGCCAGCGTGACCTGCAGTTTTCGAGAACGTGCTCGGCTCATGGTCGGCTCCCTGTTCATCGTGGAATCGCGGGTGTCCTTGTCCCGTGTGCCGTAGTCGTCGCGGGGGCGGCCAGGGTTGCCGCCCCGTCGCGGGTATCTGGGGGATCCGCTGACGCGTGGTCCGCCCTGCGGCGTCCCCGCCGCCGGGCGCCGCGCGGGGCGGCTGTCAGCCGAAGTCGTCAGGGACGATGCGGAGTTTGTGTGCGACGCGGGCGAGGGCCTTCTGGTCGGCGGTGTTGAGCGAGTCCAGGACGATGCGGCGTACGGAGCGCATGTGTGTGGGCGCCGCCAGATGCACGATGCCGAAACCGGCGTCGGTGAGCTCGGCGAGTGTGTACCGGCCGTCTTCCGGGTCGGGACTCCGTACGACCCAGCCGCGCTGCTCGCAGCGTTTGATGACGTTGGACAGGCGGGAGAGCGACCCGCTGGCGAGGAAGGCGAGCTCTCCCATCCGCAGCTTGCGCTGCGGTGCCTCGGAGAGATGGCTGAGCACGAGGTACTCGAACAGAGTGATGCCGTGTTCCTGCCGCAGCGGTGACTCCAGCTTGGCGGGCAGCAACAGGACAAGAGAGATCAGCCCTGTCCAGGCCTCCTTCTCCTGCTCGTCGAGCCAGCGCAGCTCGTCGCCGTCTTCGTGTCCGTCCGTGCCGCTCATGGGTCTTCCTCCGCTGCTCATGTATCTCTCCGCCCTCCGGCGAAGCCGGTCATCACTTTACGCGTGAAGTCAAACCTTGGTACTCTGACTTCACGCGTGAACTCATGCCAGAGCGGGCGCACCCTTATGGAATGGAAGAGGGAACATCATGAGCACCGTCACCTTCGGGATCGTTCCGGGCTACGGCGAGAAGCTGCACGAGGCCCTCGGTTACAGCGGGGCCGTGCGCGTCGACGACCGCGTCGAGATCTCCGGCCAGGCCGGAGTGGACGACGACCTGGTCATACCCGACTCACTGGAAGACGAGATCATCCAGGCTTTCGAGAACGTGGAGCGCACGCTCGCCACGGTCGGCGCGACGTGGAAGGACGTCATCCACGTCAACTCGTACCACAAGGTCGCACCGGGGGATGACGTCATCGGTGACGACCACAACAAGGTCATGGCCGAGCAGTTCCGCCGTCGTCTCGGCGGCCGCGCGCCCATCTGGACCGAAACCGGCGTCACGGTCCTCGGGCTTGCCGCCATGCGCGTGGAGATCCGCGTCACCGCCATCGTGGGCTCCGGGAGCTGAACCATGGCTTCGGGGTGCCGAGCGGCGGCCCCGTCCGGTGCGGGCTGAGCCGGCGGCTCCACGGTGGACCCGCTGCCTTGAGGTGGCGGGCCCACCGTGTGCCGCGAAGGGGTGAGGACTAGGCGGCGAGTGCCCAGAACGCCCGGTAGCCCGGCGCGGCGTCGACGGCGCTCTTGTCTTCGCACTGTCCGCAGGCCGCGGCATGCGCGCAGGTCTGCGGTTGAGCCGCCTCGGGTCGGGGTCTGCGTGCGGTCAGCCAGACCGCAATGTAGGCAGGCCCGGTCGTAATCACCGCCACTGCGATCTCGGTGAATGCCATCGGTCTCACCCCCAGCGCTCTCTCTGAATACGTATCACCATAGGGGTATGGGGTGTTGACGGGAAGCAACAGGCCGAGAAGGCGCAAGCGAGGCTGAATAAGGATCTCTGTCTGGCTGGATGCAGATACTGAGGTGCGGCGCCGCTTCGGTCCTCCGGTGCCGGTGTGCAGTCCTTGTGTGCTTGCGCACTCACCGGAGTGAAAGGCCCTCGAGGTGTCGATCATCTGCTGGAATGCACACAGAGGGCGTCTGTGCGGTCATGGCGACGCCCGGGTACCTCGAATCCTGCGATCGACCCCGGCCACGCATGACGAAGGGAAACCCCATCGATGCGCATTCTCCTGATCGGGCCGCCCGGAGCCGGCAAGGGTACGCAGGCCGTGCGCCTTGCCGCGTATCTGTCGATCCAGCACATCTCCACCGGTGACCTGTTCCGCGAGCACATCGGCCAGGGCACCGAACTCGGGCAGAACGCCCACAGGCACATGCGTGCCGGCCTTCTGGTACCGGACGAGGTGACCATCGGCGTAGTCGAAGAACGCCTTGCCCGACCGGATATCGAACGCGGTTTTCTTCTGGACGGTTTCCCGCGCAATCTTGCCCAGGCGAAGGCACTGGACCTCATCCTGGCCGACTCGAAGTCGCAGCTGGACGCCGTGCTCGACCTGGAGATCCCCGAGGATCAGGTGGTCAGGCGAATCGCTGGACGGCGACTGTGCCGTCGGGACCGCGAACACATCTTCCACGTCGACTACAGCCCGCCCAAGGTGGCAGAGACGTGTGACATCTGCGGCGGTGAGCTGTACCAGCGTGACGACGACCGCGAGGCAACCGTTCGCAGGCGACTGGAGGTCTATCACGGCATGACGGCCCCGGTCGTCGACCACTACCGGGCCCGGGGGCTGGTGACCCCGCTCTCGGCCATCGGTGAGGTCCAGGAGGTCCTTGACCGCGCGCTGGCCGCGATCGGTCACGGCCAGGTCGATGCCTCCGGCGCGCCGGGCCGCTGACCCCGACTTGCCGGCGGGGGAGCCCGGTTCGGGAGGCTTCCCGGCCGGCACCGACCGGGCCAGCGGCGCGGGCGGCGCCCCGGCTACAGGTGGCGGGTGATCGCGGGCAGCAGGTCCTGGAAGGTGCGGCCTGAGGCCGGCTCGCCGATGGCCGCCATCTGCCAGCCGCTGCCGGAGCGGTGGACCTTGGCCATGATCTGGGCGGTGTTGCTGTCGCCGCCGGTGAGGGTGTAGCGGGCCAGCTCCTGGCCGCTCTGCTCGTCGATGAGACGGCAGTAGGCGTTCTGGACCTCCGCGAAGGTCTGCCCCGTGAAGGAGTTCACGGTGAAGACGATCTGGTCGACGTGCGCCGGGACGCGCTGCAGGTCGACGACGATGGATTCGTCGTCCCCCTGCCCTGTGCCGCCGACGAGGTTGTCGCCGCTGTGCTGGACGGAGCCGTCCTTGCTGGTGAGTTGCTGGAAGAAGACGACGTCGACGTACTCCCGGCCGGCGGCGAGCACGGCCGAGGCGTCGAGGTCGATCTCGCGGTTTCCGGTCAGTTTGGCCAGGAAGCCCTTGCGCGGGGCGGCCTGCCAGCCCAGTCCCATGCGTACGACGGTGAGGGCACCGCCGTCGGACTTGCTCAGGCTGATCTGCTGGCCCTTGGACAGATTCACGGATGACATGTGAGGCCGCCTGGTCGGGAGTTGGTGGAAGATGACGGAGCCGCTCTGCGCCCGCAGCCGCGAGCTCTCCTTTAATCTACAACACTGTAGAAACAATGGGGGCGAGTGCCGGGCGCCGATCGCATCCCGGAGGTCGAACCGCGCGTCAGTTGCGGGAGTTGCCGAACAGGATGCGGTAGCCGATCAGCAGGACGAGGGCTCCGGCTATCGCCGATCCCCACGTGGTGAGGTCGAAGAACTGCCGCTCCACGGGCCGGTCCAGGAATCGCGCCGAGAGCCAGCCCCCGACGAACGCCCCTGCGATGCCGATGACCGTCGTGCCGATGAGTCCGCCCGGATCACGGCCGGGCAGCACGGCCTTGGCTATGGCGCCGGCCAGCAGTCCCAGAATGATCCATCCGATGACACCCACGAGTCATGCCTCCTCTTCGTTGCTCCCCGCCCTGTTGTGCGGGGATGCGTGCCGAGGCAGCGTAACTTCTACATGGCTGTAGAGGGTGTGGGGGTGTCTCCACCCCTGCGGAAGCGAGTGCGGGCGCCCTGCGGCATCGGCGAGCTCTCGGCGGGTGGCTCCAGGAGGGAGGTGGTCAGGGCGATCTCGATGGCTCCGGCCTCCTGGAGGGCCCTTCGTGAGCGGAGGGATGGTCGGTCAGGCGGCGGTGCCGTCGTCTGCCACGCCGGTGTAGCCGAGCTTGTCGACGGCCTGGTAGTACGTCCAGGCCGTCCCGTTGCAGGTGGTTTTCGTCGCGCCGCTGTACCGCGCGCACACTCTCTTGAGG
>NZ_JBNNJZ010000537.1:0-5478 GCF_050270335.1 Streptomyces sp. NPDC059900 | reverse complement strand
AGCATCGTGAATGTGGGCAGTGTTGGTCTGTTTCGTTACAGTCGCATCTTCCAACGCACGGGTCAGCAAATCCCCACCAAGGTGGCCTGCATCCGTGACCGTGATCTCGTCCCCGCCAACACCCCCGATGACATGCAGGGACATCTGGACTGCTCGGGCGACATGTCTGCGGAGGAGGTCGCCAAGCACGTGGCTGGGCTTAGGACCGAGGATGACGGGAACGTACGCACATTCGTTTCCGACCACTGGACCCTTGAGTACGACCTCGCCGCTGCCTCCTGGCCCCTGGCCACGCTCATGCACCAGGCCGTGCGTTCGGCCGTCGCCTCGAAGACAATCTGGCCCACCGAAGAGAGGATCGCTGCTCTCGATGAGCAGGCCCGCCAAGAGGTCCAGCAGTGGAAGGAGGACGGACGGTCCTTGACCGACGTGGCGATCGACATCTACAAGCCTCTGAGGCTGAACCGGGCCAGCAAGCCGGTCGCGGCCCAGCACGCCGCCCGTGTTCTGCTGGACACCCCCATTGAGGACGAAGACCTCCCGGCCTACCTCGTCGCAGCCTTCGACTACCTCTGCATGCCGGAGGCCTGACCGATGGATCTTCCTTTCACACCTGACGTCTTCGCCAAGGACAAGGCCGAAACCCTGGCCGCTCAGCGCGGCCTTGAGCTCTCCCACACCGAGCAGTGGGACTTCCTCCAGAGCACAGAGACCCTCGACCTTCAAGCAGCCCCCGGATCAGGTAAGACCAGCCTCGTCGGTCTTAAGCTGACGCTCCTGGGCCAGGGCTGGAACTCTACGACCCGCGGGATCTGCGTCCTGTCGCACACCAACACCGCCAAGGACGAGATCACCCGCCGCCTCAGCGATACCCTGGCAGGACGCCGCCTGCTTGCGTTTCCGCACTTCATCGGAACTATCCAGACCTTCACCAACACCTTCTTCGCCCTGCCCGCACTCCGCTCACGCGGCATCGAGATCCAGACCATCGACGACGACGCCTACGCCGAAGACGCACTCTGGCTCCTGGATAACAGTTGCCGGTACCGGACGCTGAAGGCATACACGGAGCACGGTTATGACCGGCGAGGCCTCGTGGCAGGCGCCACATACGTCTGCGAAGCTGGCAAGCTGGCCGTTGCCGGCCCCAACGGGCCTTTGCCGTTCAAGAGCACCAGTAAGAGCGCTCAACAGCTCGCACAGCTGAAGGAGGAGCTCGAGAACCGGGGCCGCTTTCGCTACAGCGACATGTTTGCGATCGCGGAGCATTACCTCATGCACCAATCTGACATCGCCCGCGCCACCGCGCATCGGTTCCCCTTCGTCTTGCTCGACGAGATGCAGGACACCAGCGATCGCCAACAGCAACTGCTTGACCAGGTCTTCGGCCATGGCGAGTCCGTTGTGCAGCGAGTCGGCGACACAAACCAAGGCATCTTCACCGACGGAACCACTGCCCGACCGCGGCCCTCCATTTTTCCTCTATCCACCGCCGCGGAATTGCCACTGAGTCGGCGCTTCGGCGCTCAGATCGCCGAACTGGCCACCCAACTCACCGTCCGACGCCGCCAAATCATTGAGGGCGTAGGCCCCGAGGGCACCATCGCGATACTCCTTTACGACGACGATACCGTCACTGACGTGGTGCACACCTTCGAGCGTCTAGCCGGACAAAGGGTTCCCGCAACCGTCCTCGCGGCGCACCCACCCCGCGTCCTGGCCTCCCGCCTCGCCCCCGGAACAGCCAAGAAATTTCCACGAGCGATCACCTGCTACCTACCTGGCTACACGCACCTCAACAAAGCACACAGCACACGCGAGCTGATCACCGCCGTGCGAGCCGCCCGGGCCGATCTCCAATCAGACCGTCATGCAGCAACCGGCCAGGTGTGGGATGCAGTGCGCAAGACCTATGGCAATAGCCTGGACCATCCCATGCCTGCCCTGTCACGACTAGAACGCGGATACGCTTCGGCCGGAACGCAGATCCGACTGATCCTGCACGATCTCCTCACTGCCGACATTGACAGCCAAGAGCCGTGGCACCACCTGATGGGCCAGCTCAAGTCCGTGCTGCCCCAGATATCCGGCACACCGCTGCGAGCCGGGAAAAGGCTCGACGACGCCCTCGTCTACATACCACCATTAGAAGCGGGCAACGGGCGGCCTGCCCAAGTTGAAACCAGCTTCGTGGCCACATCCATTCAGCGCGCGAAGGGGGAGACGCATGCGGCCACGCTCATCCTGGAGTGCCTGGACAGCCGAGGCCAGAAACACGACGTCCACGAAACTCTCGCGCTCGTCACCCAAGGCAAGGATGTAGCCAAGGCCCCAGACGCCGTGCGCAAGGCGGCACAGTTGCTCTTTGTGGGAATCACCCGCCCCACGCACCTTTTGGTTCTCGCTTTGCACCGCACCCGCGCAGAGCCGCATCTGAGCACGTTTTCTGCACGCGGCTGGGAGATCCACACCGCAGGCGGCATCATCTGAACGGGCCTCCGCTGGGCGGCGGATACGCCGATACCGGTACGCGGAGGACTTTGTCGGCTCAGGGGGCTACGAAGGCGGCGAACCTGGGTCGCCTGTCGTCTCTCGCCGGGTCTTGCGGGGCCGTGCAGCAAAGCCCCGAGTAGGTTCGTATGGTCTCGGTTGAAGAGGACGCCCGGCGAGTGGAGACAGCATCAGCTGGTACTCGCGCGAGAGCGTACTCCAGATGAGATCAGCGCCCGCGTGCAGACTGAGCACTTTCCTGACGAGCTGGCGTCGGCGGTTAGAGGTCCGGACGAATCCTGAACGGTCGCCCGGTGCCTTTCCCCGAAGAAGGGCCCCTGCCCTCGCAGGCAGGGGCCGCCAACAGCGAGGATGCTCGTCGTGGCCACTGACCAGAACCTCATTCCCCTCCGCCCAACGCACTCAGTACCCGTCGTCTTCGGCACCGGAGCGGCCGTCGGGGTTCTGGGCGGGATGATCGGGTTGGGCGGCGCCGAGTTCCGCCTGCCGCTGCTGATCAGCCTCTTCGGATTCGCCGCCCTCTCCGCCGTCATCCTGAACAAGGCGATGAGCCTGGTCGTCGTCCTGGTCGCTCTGCCCGCCCGCCTCGCAGCCGTCCCAGCTGCCGAAGTTGCGTCCCGCTGGCCTGTCGCCGTCAACCTGCTGGCCGGAAGCCTCCTCGGCGCCTGGGCCGGAGCCAGCTGGGCAGTCCGCATGCGTTCCGCGACTCTCTACAAAGTCCTCGCGGCGCTGATGGTCCTTATGGCCGCCGCGCTGGCCCTCACGCACACCACCACCCTGGGTACCCTCGACCTGCCGCTGGTGGCCGAGATTCCCGCCGGAGTCGCGGCCGGGTTCGGCATCGGCGTCGTGGCCGCGATCATGGGCGTCGCCGGCGGTGAGCTGCTGATCCCGACGATCGTGCTGCTGTTCGGCGAGGGCATCAAGACCGCCGGGAGCCTTTCCCTGCTGGTCTCCCTGCCGACCATGCTCGTTGCGTTCGCCCGCTACAGCCGCGACGGCAGCTTCGCTGTCCTTGGCTCCAACATCCGATTCACGGGAACCATGGCCGCGGGCTCCATCGCTGGCGCGCTCCTGGGCGGACTCCTCCTCGGCGTATTCCCCGACGCCGTCCTCATCCCCACCCTCGCCGTGATCCTCCTCGTCTCCGCGGTCAAGCTCGCCCGTCACGACTGACTGCATCGACCACACCGACGCTGAGCTGCACAAAGGCCAGGGTCCTGCCTAGCTGAGGTTTGGTTGCGGGCAGATGTGCTGGCGGCGCCTGGACCGCTGGCAGAGAGTCGGGGTCTTCGATCAGCTCCGCCGGGTCCTGCTCGCGAAGCTGTACGCGGCCGGCGAACGCGACTGGTCACGCGCAGGACCTGCTTCGCCCCGTTCCTCTCCAGGATCCGCCACCACTGCTCGGGCACACACATCAGCCCTACCACCGCCCCAACCTTCGCCCTCCGAAAGGCGGTGGCCAGGTCGGGTAGGGGCAGGGAGACCGTTCGCGCTAACTCCCAGGCGTGACGACTGTATGGACGAGAGCATGCACATAATTTGGAGGAGAGGCGCAGGCGTTAAGAGGGGAAGGCGTGCGGGCTGTGGAGTCAGATGTAGAGGTGGGACGCCGCTACAGGGGGCTGCGGATGGATGCTGCACGCAACCGGGCCAGGATTTTGGCCGCCGCCCAGGAACTGTTCGTAGAACAGGGGCAGAAGGTGTCCCTGGATAAGATCGCGTGCCGTGCGGGGACCGGTAACGCCACTGTCTACCGACACTTTCCTGAGCGTGACGCCCTCCTTGTGGAAGCCCTTGAGCGGATTGCCGTGGCTGGCGCCGATGCGGCTGAAGAAGCCGCTGCTCAGGAAGATGACCCGTTTGCCGCGCTCAGCCGCTTCGCGCAGGCCGTGGCTCACGAGCGGCTTGCCGCTCTGTGCTGTCTGTCGGACGAACTTGCCGCGCAGTGCCGGGAGTTGGCCCGGCAGAGAGATCGTCTGGTGCACGCCGCGCAGTGCCTGCTTACGCGCGCTCAGCAGGCGGATCAGGTACGAGCCGATGTCTCTCTGGAGGAATTCATGAGGGCCATAATCCAGCTCAGTCGTCCGTTGCCGGGTGTCAGTTGGGCGGCCACCGACCAGTTCAGCCCGCGCATTCTGCAGCTGTATCTGGACGGTCTCTACATCGCGAACTGAAACTGGCGTCTTTGCCGAGCTGCGTGGCACTACGGGGGCGCGAGTCGCCCAGCCCTGCCTGCGTTGCGGAGGTTGTCGGTGGGGCGCGGGTGGCGTAGGCGACTCAGCACCGTACCGGCGTCGATGGGTGTGCGGCTGTGTCATCCCTGTCCGCAGAGTGAGGCCGTGCCGCTGAGCGAGCCGTCCGCCCTTTGCCGGGGCGGCTTGGGCCCACCTTGTTGTCTCGGGCGCGGGGCGGTAGAGCCCGAATCGTGTCTGTGGTTGTGCCGCCCGGCTCTGACGGGCGGCGTCCCGAGTGCTACTGACGGCTGACGAGCCGCAGGAAACCCCGACCGGACGGCGTGTAAAGGTCAGGCCACCTTGGCGGCGGCGGGCGTCGGTGTCAGCAGGTGGCCCATAGCAGCGAGAACGGACGGCTCGACCCGGTAGTAGACCCAAGTTCCACGTCGCTCAGAGGCCAGCAATCCGGCTTCCTTGAGCTTCTTCAGGTGGTGGGAGACGGTCGGCTGCGAGACGCCTACGTCGGCGATGTCGCAGACGCAAGCCTCGCTGTCCGGGTGGGAGGCCACCTTGGAGAACAGACGCAGTCGGACCGGGTCGCCCAGAGCCTTGAACATGGCGGCGGTGAGTTCGGCCTCTTCCGACGTGAGTTCCCTCTCGGTCAGGGCTGGGCAGCACCGCTCGGCCGGGAGTGCGGCCACCTTCTCCTGAAGCTTCGACATGCGTCTATGTTGACACTCGTTCAACGGGATGCCAAGATCACCTACTTAGATAACTGTCTAATCAGGGG
>NZ_JBNNJZ010000536.1:0-5483 GCF_050270335.1 Streptomyces sp. NPDC059900 | reverse complement strand
CAGGGCTGGAGATCCAGCCCGTCCGGCGTTTGAGGACGCCCCCTCGCCGGCGGATTTTCAGTCCCGCTTCAGGCTCAGCACCTCAGACGCCGCGAAGGTCTCGTTCGGCGGCCGTTCCGCGTAATAAGGGGACAGGACCCCGTCCAGTTCCTCGTACGTGAAGACGCCCTTCGACGTGTCGAACTTCGCCGCCACCCTCGGGCGTTCGACCACGGCCACCATCCCGCCGTGGACCACCAGCAACTGCCCGTTGACCCCGGCCGCCGCGGGCGAGGCCAAGTAGCCCACCAGCGGTGCCACATGCTCGGGAGCGAGCGCGTCGAGCTCGCCGTCCCCCGGCTCCTGGAAGCCCGCGAAGACGTCCTCCGTCATCCGCGTCCGGGCCCGCGGACAGATGACGTTCGCCGTCACCCCGTACTTGCCGAGCGCCAGCGCGCTCGACGTGGTCAGGCCGACGATGCCGCCCTTCGCCGCCGCGTAGTTCGGCTGACCGGCCGAACCCGCCAGGAACGCCTCCGACGAGGTGTTGACGACCCGGCCGTACACCGGCCCGCCCGCCGCCTTGGAGCGCTCGCGCCAGTGCGCGGAGGCGAAGTGCGTCGTGTTGAAGTGGCCCTTGAGGTGGACGTGGATGACCGAGTCCCACTCGCTCTCGCTCATCGAGAAGATCATCCGGTCCCGCAGGATGCCCGCGTTGTTGACCAGGATGTCGAGCTTGCCGTACGTGTCGACCGCCAACCGGACCAGCTCGCGGGCCTGCTCGTGGTCCGCGACGTCGCCCAGGTGCGCGACGGCCTGCCCGCCCGCCGCCCGGATCTCGGCCGCGACCTCCTCGGCGGGCGTCGCCGACGCCTCGCCCGAGCCGTCGCGTCCGGGCTGTCCGAAGTCGTTCACGACGACGCTCGCGCCGAGCCGGGCGAGTTCCAGGGCCTCCGCACGCCCGAGGCCCCGGCCCGCTCCTGTCACGATCGCGGCCAAACCGTCCAGTGGCCGTGGCAATGGCTGTGCCATCAGGGATCGAAGTCCTCTCAGATCTCGATGCACGTACGCAGCGCGACGCCCGTACGCATCTGGTCAAGCGCTTCGTTGATCTCGGAGAGCGGCACCCGGTGGGTGATCATGCTCTCCAGGTCGATCCGGCCCGCGCGCCACAGGGCGATGGCCCGCTCGTAGGACTGCAGAACGTCGCCGCCGCCGTACATGGACGGCAGGATCTTCTTCTCGTCGAAGAACAGCTCGAACATGTTCAACTGGAGGTTGTCGTCCATGGCGCCCGCGCCGACGACGCACAGCGTGCCGCCGCGTCGCGTCGTCTCGTACGCGGTACGGGCGGTGGCGGACTTGCCGACCACCTCGAAGACGTAGTCGAAGCCCTCACCCCCGGTGATCCGCTGCTTGGCGTCCTCCAGGGCGTCCGGTGCGACCGCCTCCGTCGCGCCGAACCGCAGGGCGGCCTCGCGGCGCGACTGGACCGGGTCCACGGCGACGATCTGGGCCGCGCCCTTGAGCCGCGCGCCCTGGATCGCGGAGATGCCGACGCCGCCGCAGCCGATGACGGCGACCGACGAACCGGCCTTCACGTCGGCGGTGTTGATGGCGGCGCCGAGCCCGGTCGTCACTCCGCAGCCGATGAGCGCCGCGACGTCGAAGGGCACGTCGTCCGGGATCGGCACGGCGCAGCCCGCGTCGACCACGACCTCCTCGGTGAACGTCCCCGTGCCCGCGAAGCCGAAGACATCACCGCCGGGACGCTTGAAGTTGGGCGTGCCCGCGTTCATGAATCCGGCCAGGCACAGCTGGCTCTGGCCGCGCTTGCACGCCGGACACGTGCCGCAGGCGGGCAGCCAGCACACCAGGACCCGGTCGCCGGGGCTGACTCCGCTCACGCCGTCGCCGACGTCGACGATCTCGCCCGCGCCCTCGTGGCCGGGGATGAACGGCGCGGGCTGCGGCAGGACACCGTTCATCGCGGAGACGTCGGAGTGGCACAGGCCCGTCGCCCGCACCCGGATCTTCACCTTGCCGGGGCCGAAGCCCACCGTCTCGACGTCGTCGAGGACCTCGAGTTTGTCCTGGCCTATCTCGTGCAGCACGGCTGCGCGCATGGTGCGGCTCCTCTCGTACGAAGATTCAGGCGTGTCCCTGGCTTCCGGTGTGTCCGTGGCTTCAGACCGGTCCGCGGCTTCAGGCCGGTCCGCGGCTTCAGATGTGCTCGACGACCGTGTCGGCGAGGACCGGGGCGTCGTCCCGCTCGACCGCCGTGACCGCCACCTGGATACGGCCCTCGGTGCGCCACATCCGGATGCGCAGGGTCTCGCCGGGGAAGACGATTCCGGTGAAGCGCGTGCTGTAGCCGCGCACCCGCGAGACGTCGCCGCCGAGCAGCGTGTCGACGACCGCCTTGAGCGTCATCCCGTAGGTGCACAGGCCGTGCAGGATCGGCCGGTCGAAGCCCGCGAGCTTGGCGAACTCGGGGTCGGCGTGCAGCGGGTTCCAGTCGCCGGAGAGGCGGTAGAGCAGCGCCTGGTCCTCGCGGACGGCCCGTTCGACGATCTTGTCGGGCTCGCCCTCGGGGGCCGGGAGGCGGGTGGAGGGGCCGCGTTCGCCGCCGAATCCGCCTTCACCGCGTACGAAGATCTGGGCGTCGCTGGTCCACAACGGGCCGTCGTCGTCCGCGACTTCGGTGCGCAGCACGAGGATCGCGGCTTTGCCCTTGTCGTACACGGCGGCCACCTTGGAGGTGGTGACGGCCTCGCCCTTGACCGGGATCGGGCGGTGCAGCGTGATGCTCTGGCCGCCGTGCAGGACCGCGGCCAGGTTCACCTCGACGCCGGGCGCCGAGAGCCCGCCGACGACGCCCATGCCCGCGCCCGCGACGGTCGCGAAGCTGGGCAGGACGTGCAGCTTCGACTCCAGGGTGTAGCGCAGCTCGTCGGGGTCGGTGGCGGGGGTGCCCGCGCCCAGGCCCAGGTGGTAGAGCTGGATGTCCTTGTGATCCCAGCCGATCCCGGCCGACCGGGGCTCCGCGGCCAGTGCTTTCGCGGCGTCGATGGGCATGTGGTTGGCAGCTCCTTGGCCGGTCCGAAGACTGTCTGGCGGCTGTCTGAAGACCTCGGTGCGGCCGTCCGCACCGTCGGTCGCACCGAGGTCGCAACAGGGCCGGAGGAGCCCGTTCTAGAACGCGTTCCAGTCCGGCGATCCCATGTATAGCCGAGCGTCCGGTAGTTGTGAAGACTCCTGACGTTACGTCAGATGTGTGCCGCGGGGCGGCCGTCGAGCACCGTGTGACATTTGTACCGGCCCAGTCCGTACAACCGCATCTGCCGCCGCACCACCCCCGGTTCGTAGCGTCATAGCCATGACGAAGACAGTTCCCGCCGCCGGGCGGGCCGTGGCGTTCTCCGGCGTGGTGATGCTTGCCGCCCGGCTGCTCGCGTTCGGTTCGTACGCTGTGATCTCGTACCGCCGGGCTGCGCGGACGGTATGACGAGGCGCCCCATGAAGACCGCGACGAGGCGCCACGGCGCGACAGGAGAAGCAATGCCGGTGAAGAACTTCTGGCAGAGGCACACACGTCTCGCGGGATGGAAGCACAGCGGCAGGGAACAGCTCGCCGAGATGCGGGCACAGGAGAAGTCGGGCCGCAGCAAGCCCGAGGACCTGGGCCCGCCCAACGGCTTCGCGATGCTGCCCTGGCTCCTGATGGGCATGGGCTCCTTCTCCAACCTCCTCCAGGGCAAGACGGGCAACCCCTGGCTCGCCGGCATCGGGCTGCTCGCCTTCAACTCCCTCTACATCAGCGTGGTGTTCCGCGCCTTCACCAAGCAGGCCCGCGAGGCGCGCGCCACCAAGTACTCGCTGCTCGGTCTGGCCGCGGTCACCCTGGCCCTCACCATCGGGTACGGCGGCAGCTGGCTGATGTTCTTCCCGCTCCTCGGCCTGGCGACAGGATCGGTCCTGCGCGGCAAGCAACTGGTCCCCGCCGGATTCGCCCTGAGCATCACGGCGGCGGTGGTCGGCGGGCTCAAGGACGGCTGGGACGCGGCGGGCATCGCGTACGGCACGTTCCTCTCCGTCATGGTGACGGCGGCGATCCTGGCCCTCTCCGAGACGGTCAAGGAGCTGCGCACCACCCGCGAGGAGCTGGCGCGCACCGCGGTCGAGAAGGAGCGTCTCCGCTTCTCCAGGGACCTGCACGACCTGCTCGGCCACACGCTCTCGGTGATCGTGGTCAAGGCGGAGGCCACGCGCCGTCTCGCCCCCCGCGACCTGGAGGCGGCGCTCGGCCAGGTCTCCGACATCGAGTCCGTCGGCCGCCAGGCCCTGACCGAGATCCGCGAGGCGGTCACCGGCTACCGCGAGGGCAGCCTCGCCACGGAGCTCGACCGGGCCCGCGACCTCCTGGATGCGGCGGGCATCGAGGCGGTCGTACGCCAGTCGGGACCGCCGCTGGCCCCGCAGACCGCGGCGCTCCTGGGCTGGGTCGTCCGCGAGTCCGCCACCAACGTCGTACGCCATTCCAAGGCGGCCCGCTGCGAGATCGAGGTGAGCGGCACCGCCGAACGGACTCGGCTGCTGATCACCGACGACGGCCGCGGCGTAGGCTCGACCACGCCCGGCAGCGGGCTGAAGGGCCTGGCCGAACGCCTGGCGGCGGCGGGCGGCTCCCTGGAGTCGGGACCCGCACCGCGCGGCGGCTTCCGGGTCGCGGCGGAGCTGCCGGTCACCGAGGTCGGCACCGGTCACGTTGTGGAGGAGCGCACCCCATGATCAGAGTCCTGCTCGCCGAGGACCAGGGAATGATGCGCAGCGCCCTCGCGCTGCTGCTCGGCATGGAGGAGGACATCGAGGTCGTCGCGCAGGTCGGCGCGGGCGACCAGATCGTGGACGCGGCGCTGAACTCCCGGCCCGATGTGGCGCTCCTGGACATCGAGCTGCCGGGGATCAGCGGGATCGACGCGGCGGCGGCGCTGCGGGAGGAGTGCCCCGAGTGCCGGGTCCTCATCCTCACGACCTTCGGCAGGCCCGGCTATCTGCGGCGGGCCATGGAGGCCGGGGCGGTGGGGTTCCTGGTCAAGGACGGTCCCGTGGAGGATCTCGCGGAGGCGATCCGGCAGGCGCTGCGGGGGGAGACGGTGATCGACCCCGCGCTCGCGGCGGCGGCCCTCAGCGCGGGGCCCAGCCCTCTCACCGCGCGGGAGGCGGATGTCCTGCGGGCCTCCGTGGACGGAGCGACGGTCGCCGACATCGCATCGAAGCTGCACCTTTCGGAGTCGACGGTGCGGAACTATCTCTCGGGCGCGATCGGGAAAACGGGGACGCGGAACCGCATGGAGGCGGTACGAGAGGCACGCCAGCGTGGCTGGCTCTAGCCACTCCGGAGGCCGGCCTCCGGCGGTTCTTTCCCCTACCCCGCCCCGTCGCGAATAGCCGCTGGGCGGGGGCGTGGGCCTTCAGCGGGAGGGAGTGAGCGTGATGAGCGA
>NZ_JBNNJZ010000535.1:0-5499 GCF_050270335.1 Streptomyces sp. NPDC059900 | reverse complement strand
TATCCGCACGGGCTGCTCGTCGTGCAGGACGGCCACGACGCGCCCGGCGACCCCGAAAGGCCTTCCACGAACTTCAAGTTCGTGGATCTGGACGACGTGCTCGACGCGGTCGACGACTGACACCGGGACACCTCGCACCCTGGCGAGCGATGACGGCGGCGGCCCCCACGGGGGTCGCCGCCTTCTTCTGTTCCGATGCGGATAACGCTTTCTTCAAGTTGAATTGGCTACCAATATACGCGGTTCCGACCATGGCCGGAATTCCGCCCGCACAGAATAAGACGCTCCTCCCGTCCGCCCACCGGGGAGTTCGTCCGGCACATGACAATGGCACGAATCGCCCGCTCTTGACTCGTTCTTTTCGGCGCCTCCCGCTTTCACCGCTGGCCCGGCCGGGAATCGGCACGCCGGACCGCTGTCCGAAAACGGAGGACGCCGGTCAGTGCGTGGGATGCGTGTGACAACAGATGTGGCCAACCACAGTTGACGGCTCATCAGCTGCACCTCGCGATTTTTGGACATACCACGGGAAGGGTCACCCACTCGAAACATTTGGCTCTACGGTTCTCCAGGTGGGGGGAATCACGAGGGGTACGAGGGGGGGATTCGCCGATCGCGGCGGTGCGGCGCGAATACCGGGGGGGTACGCGCAGCCCGTAACGACGGCGGCTTTTATTTCGAGCGAGCTCCGTGCGGCAACGACCGAACCGCTGCCGCCGGAGCACACGGCGCTGTCCGGCCCGACCAGCCGGACACGCCCTCGGCAATGAAGTCCTTCTGCCCGTCGGCATGCTCGAAGAGTCAGGACTCTGCGCAGATTGTGTCCGCCCACCACACAAACGTCGGGCAACACAGGGACTTCACGAAGGAGACCCCCGTGACGGAATCTCGACCTACCGACCCTGCATCCGCAGGGAGTGGGCTGCTGCTAGAAGCGTTCGATCCACAGTTGTTCCGGGAAACTTCCGAAACCGCCCTTGCGAAGCTGGAGAAGCACCTTTCCGATCTCTCCATCAGGGGGCTGGAACTGACCGATCCGGCGACATTGTCACAGGCCGCGAAATCCCTGATGACGACGGAACGCGAAAAGGTGGCGGCCTTCGACGAGGAGAAGCTGGCAGGGATCATCGACCTGTACATCAGGACCGGTATCCAGGTGCACTCGCCCGGATACATGGGCCGCCAGTTCTCGGGCGTCGTGCCGCTCGCCGGCGTCATCGACTTCGTCAGCTCGGTGGTCAACCAGCCCGCCTCGTTCTACGAGGCGGCCCAGCTGCCCAACGCGGTGGAACGCATCATGGCCGATGAACTCAACAGGTTCATCGGCTGGGATCCGGCCCGGTTCACCATGGTGACCACATCGGGCGGCTCCCTGGCCAACCTCACCGCGCTGCTCGCGGCCCGCAACCAGAAGCTGCCCGGCTACTGGTCGGAGGGCGGATCCGCCCTGCGGGGCCAGCCGCGACCCGCCATCGCGGTGGGCGCCGACGTGCACTACAGCGTCGCGCGGGCGGCCGGCGTGATGGGCATCGGCGAGGCCCAGCTCGTCCGGCTGCCGCTGAACGGCCGCGGGCAGATCTGCATGGCGGACGCACGGCCCGCCCTGGAGGCGGCCGAGCGGCAGAACCTGAAGGTGTTCTGCCTCGTCGCGTCGGCCGGCAGCACGTCGGTGGGCGCCTTCGATCCCATCGACGAACTCGCCGGACTCGCCCGCGAAAGGGATCTGTGGCTGCACGTCGACGGCGCCCACGGAGCGAGCCTCCTGGTGTCGGAAACCCTGCGCGAAAAGCTGCGGGGAATCGACAAGGCGGATTCCCTCACCTGGGACGCGCACAAAATGATGTTCGTGCCCGCGCCCTGCACGATGCTCTTCTACCGGGACAAGGAAGCCAGCCGTACCGCGTTCCGGCAGAAGGCCAGTTATGTGTTCGACGAAGAGCCGGACATATACACCGCGTACGACAGCGGCGGAAAGAACTTCGAGTGCACCAAACGGCCGATGATCATGACCCTGTGGTCACTGTGGGCCATGTACGGGCCTGCCTTGTTCGCGGAGAAGATCGAGTATCTCTGCCAATTGACGGAGGAGGCCCACGCAATCGTCAGGGTCGAGCCCGACTTCGAGGCGGTACACCGTCCGGAAGCGAATATTCTCTGCTTCCGATATCACCCGACCGGGATCAGGAAAGAAGAAGTACACCGTCTCCAGATCGCCATACGCAACAGCGTGAAGCTCCGGGGAAACTTCTTCATCTCCAAGGTGAACGTCGACGGAGT
This sequence comes from Streptomyces sp. NPDC059900, assembly GCF_050270335.1. Taxonomy (NCBI): domain Bacteria; kingdom Bacillati; phylum Actinomycetota; class Actinomycetes; order Kitasatosporales; family Streptomycetaceae; genus Streptomyces; species Streptomyces sp. NPDC059900. The sequence goes on along the minus strand of NZ_JBNNJZ010000535.1, from coordinate 3,222 downwards.
GGCCGCATTGCGCGTGGTCATGATGAACCACCAGATCACCGCCGAGCACTTCCGGATGCTGATCTCCGAAATCAGAAGGACAGGCCAGGAACTGCTCAGCGAAGAAGCGGGAGCAGAAACAGCTTAGAGGGGACGGATGTTGAGTACATCGCATGTTCCACAGGCCACACACGTTCCGCCGATCACGTCGTCGCCCGGCGGCGCCCGTGAACTGGCCAACTGGCTCATCCCCGACTGGGAGTTGTTGCCGGAATCAATTGAAGCCGTAACGGCTCTGCCTTCGTTCGCGAGCAAGTTGCGCGAATGCGAACGGGTCTGCCAGGCGCCGTACAGCGAGGTGCCGCACGAGGTTCAGGAAGCCGTCGTACTGCGCCGTCTCCAGCAGATGGTGAACACGGTGATGCTCAATCCGCTGTGGCGCGACCGCCTGCGCAACGCGGGGACCGTGCGCGCCCCCGAGACGTACGAGGCGTGGCAGCAGATCCCGCTCTCCGACAAGGACATCCAGCGCGACTTCTTCATGGAGTCACGCCCCGGCCTCGTGGTGCCCCTCACCCGCGGCGAGTTCGAGATCGTGGCCAGCGGCGGCACCAGCGGCGGCCGGCCGCTCGAAGTCGTCTACTCCCTGCGGGAGTTGAAGGACACGTACGAGATCGCCGGGCGCTTCATGGGCGCCTATCAGCTCGCCCGCCATCTCGCGGGCACCGACCCCAAGTGGCTGTTCACCACTCTGGCCGACTACCAGATGTGGAGCAGCGGCACGATGGTGGGCGGCGTGCTCCAGCAGGTGCCCGGCGTCAACTACGTCGGCGCGGGGCCCGTCACGGCCCCGGTCCTGGAGCACATGTTCTCCTACAAGGGCCCCAAGGCCCTGATGGGCATCTCCGCGGGCATCGGCATCCTGAGCGAGCTCGGCGTGGGCATGCGCAAGGAGTCCAGGGAGAGCTTCCGCGTCGCCCTGTACGGCAGCGGCGTGCTCTCGCAGCGCAAGCGGGTGGAGTTGCAGGCGCTGTACCCGAACCTGTCGATCCTCAGCTACTTCGCCGCCACCCAGGCGGAGACCATCGGCCTGCAACTGGATCCCGCCTCGCCGCACCTGTCCGCGGTGCCGGGGCTGCACTTCATCGAGATCGTCGACGAGAACGGGCGCTGGGTCCCCGAGGGCCAGGAGGGCGAACTGGTCGTCACCCGCCTGCACGCCCACGAGGCGCCGCTGCTCCGGCTCAAGCTCGGCGACCGCATGATCCGGCGGCCGCGGACCGACGGCCCGGGCCTGAAGACCCAGCAGTTCGAGTTCGCGGGCCGCACGGGCGACGTGCTGCACATCAACGACAGCCAGTACTCCGCCGCCCGCGCCTACGACGCCGTGCGCGACGAACTGAAGGCCTCCGAGGCGGTGGACCTGGACGCGGTGGCGCACGAGGTCCAGTTCGTGAATCACCGCGAGGGCAAGACGATCACGCTGTTCGCCTCGGTCGACGACGTGCTCGGCATCTCGTACCGGACGGACACGACCCTGGGTCCCTACGGCGTCCAGCAGGTGTTCGTGAACGCCCTGCCGCGCTCTCTCTCGCTGTTCAACCACGGGGAAGCCAACCCCGCGTCGATCGAGAAGACCGGTTACAGCTTCCAGCTCAAGTTCGTGCCCCGCCTCTCGGCCGAGATCGAGCGGACGGCCGTCGGCAAGGTCCCGCTCGTGCGGGACCGGGGTTAGCACCTACAGGAGGAGTGAGGATGAAGCCGCAAGTCAACATCATCGCGGTCGTCGACGTCATCGGAGCGCTCTCGGGCAGCACCTTGCTGGGCGGCAATCTCTGCATGATGGACGACGGCGAACACAACAGCGCCCATCAGGGCACGCCGGACCTGTGCACCGTGGTCCAGCCCGGTCAGGTCGTCTCGTGGACCGCCCTGGCCGTGGACCTGCAGACCCCGGTCGAGATCAAGAACATCTCGTTCGTGCCCGCCGACAACGGCCACAGCCGGGGCCAGTCACAGGGCCAGGCGCAGGGCCAGACTCCGGGCCAGGCACAAGGACAGTCCAAAGGCCACGCACAGGGCCGCTCGGGCGGCGAGCACTCCGAGGGCGACAAGCTCGACCTCGACGTGTGGACCGGCGTGGTGCCCAACTGGCTGCAGCCCGGCGTCGCCTACCAGTACCGCCTTGAACTCCAGATGTACGAGGGCGCGAACAGCGTCATGCACGTCGACACCCCCGCGTTGATGTGCCAGCAGCACTGACAGCAGGAGCGCGACGACTAGGGCCGGGAATCAAGTAGCGGCGACGAAGGCGGAAACATGCCCCAACAATTGGCGATCATCGTGCTCGTGGACGTCGGCAGTGCGCTGGAGTCCGAGTCACTCGAAGGCAACACCTACCTGTTCGACAACATGAAGCTCCAGGGCTCCACGAACCAGGGCACCGGCGAGCTCGTGACCGCGATCAACGGCTCCTACTGGCGGGACGGTTCGCAGGCCAGCGAGCAGGTGCTCAACTGGCTCCCGTACAGCCTGGGGTCCATCCCGCCGACCGTGCCCCGCGGCTATGAGGCCGACCGGGCGCGGCAGAGCGACGAGCAGGCGCTCGCCGAGCTCCAGGACCTCGCGACCAAGTCGTCGGTCGCGGGCACCGACCAGGCCGAGCAGCTGGCCCACGTCCGCAAGACCGTCGGCGCCCGCGTCAAGACCACACGGCGCACCCGCGGCCGGATGTCCGGGCAGAAGATCCTGGACGTCACCGGCAAGGTCGTCACCGAGGACAACACGGCGGCGTACACCTACCCCGCCCCCGTGATCACCGACATCTACGGCGAGGCCGTCGACTCGAAGATCATGTACCCGGCCGAGTACGGCTCCCCGGACCTGGTCACCGACGGCTGGTACTGGTCCGCGACGGTCGACACCTCACGGCCCGGCACCTACTCGTACGTGATGCGCATCCAGCTGCACAAGCTGGTCGGGCTCAACGGCGAGCTGCGCTGGGAGGCGGTCAACCTGACCTGCCCGTCGGCTCTGCGGATCACTTCGGAGCCCCGGCGGAACGCCTTCACCAAGGCCGGCATGGGCATGCTGCCCATTCCTCCGGGAGCGGGGACGCGCCCGGGCACCCCCTGATCCCGCACGGACTTCAGCCAGAAGGAGGAGCAGATGACCACCACCACGCCCAGGCGGCGGGAGACCGGCGCCGCCAAGCGTCCCATCTCCATCACCGCCGTTGTGGAC